>JAIOSH010000121.1 GCA_021107685.1 Bacteroidales bacterium
AAAAACTAAAGAATTATTATTATGTCTCAAAAACAAGTTATAGAAATTTTGAAAAAATATATACACATCCTTTACAATGAAGGAATTCCTATTAAAAAAGCTTTTCTTTACGGTAGCTATGCTAAAGATGAAGCCTCTCCTGAAAGTGATATTGATGTAATGCTTGTTTCAGAAATATTTGAAAAAAATGATGATCAACTTATTGGTAAAACATGGCGCTTGACAACAAAAGTTGATTCCAGAATTGAACCGTTTATAGTTGGTACAACAAGATTCCTTACGGATGATTATTCTCCTTTATTAGAAATTGTCAGGCAGGAAGGTATTGAAATAACAGTATGATTCATATCAAAATCCATAACTAATCAGTGTTTTAACAGGAAATGCTTGAGAATATTATGCCATTGGCATCTCTACACGAAACTTTCTTTAGAAATATTAATTGCTTTATCAGGTATTTTTTTCATCTTTGTAATCTGAATCCTGTAATCAAATTAAATTGAAAACTTTATTTAATATAATAAGCTGCTTTGCAATTATAATAATTGTATCTCGCTGTGCTAACCCTGTTCCTCCATCGGGCGGACCAAGAGATACTACCCCTCCTCTTGTCTTAAAATGTATTCCTTCTAATTACTCAATAAATTTTAATGAGGATAAAATAAGTATTTTTTTTGATGAATTTTTCCGCTTAGATGATATTAATAATCAAATCATCATATCTCCGCCTATTGATAATTTACCCGATTTTAAAATCAAAAGCAAATCACTGATAATAAAATTCAACGAGGAATTAAAAAAAAACACAACATACAATATATTTTTTGGCAATGCTATTGTTGATGTAAATGAAAATAACCCGCTTTCCGGTTTTCAGTATATTTTTTCTACCGGCAATTCACTTGATTCATTATCAGTTATTGGTAATGTGCTTAATGCTTTTACTTTAAATCCTGAAGAAGGAATATGTGTTATGCTTTATACCGATTGCTCTGATACTATTCCTTTCGATTCTCTTCCACTTATGGTAAAGCCTTTGTATATATCAAAAACAGATAATAATGGCGAATTTTATTTAAATAATCTTAAAACTGATGAATATAAGCTCTTTGCTTTAAGGGATGCAAATAGCAATTACATATATGATCTGCCTAATGAGGAAATCGCATTTATTGATAGCCTTATTTTTCCAGAATATCAAAAAATAGTATTACAAGATTCTATAAAAAGTGATAGTCTTAAAAATGATACTTTAATAACAAATGATTTGCCAATTACTTTTTATAATCTTTATTTATTTGAAGAAATTGATTCCACACAAAGATTGGTAAAAGCCGAATTATCCAAAAAAGCACAATTATCTTTTATTTTTAAATTCCCCACCAAATATATATCAATAAAACCTTTAAAACATAAATTTGGACATGATTGGAAAATTGAAGAAATAAATAATACAAAAGATACAATTATTTACTGGTTAAAAAATGTTGAACAAGATTCATTAATCCTTGAAGTGAGTGATAATGGAATTGTCCTTGATACGGTAGAACTGGCACTTGTAAAAAAAATCAAAGGCGAGAAATCTATTAAAAAAGAGAAAAAACCTGAAAAATTAAATATTAAAACTAAAATTAAGGGAAACCAACTTGATTATTACAAAAATTTAGAAATCGAATTTTCATATCCTATTGTTGATTACGATTTTTCTGATATTCTTCTGATCAAAGAACAAGATACTATCAGACCAGTCTTATCATTTAAAGATTCAATAAAAAGAAATTTATTTATCAATTATGAATGGGAACAAAACTTTAATTACACTATATTTATTAAGGATTCAATTTTTAAAGATATTTTAAATCAAAGCAATGATACAACAATAATAAATTTTAAAACCAGGTCATTTACCGATTACGGATTTTTTGTACTTAATATAAAATTAGAAGATATTAATGGTCATTATATTATTCAGCTTTTAGATGAAGAAGAACAAGTGTTAGATGAGAAAATAATAACTGATAATGAAATTATAAAATATGAATATTTGAATCCGGGGAATTATAAATTAAAAGCAATACTTGATGTTAATAATAATTTAAAATGGGATACGGGAGATTATTTAAAGAAGACAGAGCCTGAAAAAGTGTTTTATTTCCCTGGCATTATAAATATTCGTGCAAATTGGGATGTTGAAGAAGATTGGGAATTACCTTATAAATAAATATCTACCAAACCTTCCGGTGCATTAATTTTAATTTGTTTTTTATTCCGGTCAACATCAAGGATTATTTCATCAGAAGTAGGGATAAGTACTTCTTTTCCATTATAATTTAATTTTAAAATTGCCTGATTGGTAATATCAATTACTTGTTCGACAAACCCTATATTTCCATGTTTTTTATCAATAGCTTTAAATCCGATAATCTCGTGAAAGTAAAATTTGTTGCCTTTTAAAGGTGGTAGTAAATTTAATGGAAGATAGAGTTCACAATTAACAAGAATTAATGCCTGTTCATAAGATGTAATGTCCTGTAATTTAACAAAAGCAATATTATTTTTGAATTGAATATTATCAATGATAAAAGGGATTAAATCATTATTAATTTCAATAAAAACAGATTTTAGATTTTTGTAATAATCAGGATTATCAACATCAAAAAAAAACATCAGGTTACCTTTGTATCCTGATGTTTTAGTAATTTTGCCAAGGAAGTAAAAATCGTTTTTATCCATTACAAAGGATTTTACCTTTATATAATTATTCTGATTTTTTTTCCTTTTTTGCTTCTTCTTCTTTATCGGGAGTAGGAGCGGGTTTCTGTTTCTCGGCTTTTGGAGCTTCCTTAGGCTGAACGTCTTTCTTTGTTTCTTCAACTTTTACTTCAGCAGAAGGTTCTGTTTTAGCTTTCTCAGAAATTTCCGGTTTTTGTTCTTCGGCTTTTGGAGCTTCCTCAGGCTGAACATCTTTCTTTGTTTCTTCAGTTTTTACTTCAGCAGAAGGTTCTGCTTTGGTTTTCTCAGAAACTTCCGGTTTTTGTTTTTCGGCTTTTGGAGCTTCCTCATGCTGAACATCTTTCTTTGTTTTTTCAGTTTTTACTTTGGTAGAAGGTTCTGCTTTGGCTTCCTCAGAAACTTCCGGTTTTTGTTCTTCGGCTTTTGGAGCTTCCTCAGGCTGAACATCTTTCTTTGTTTCTTCAGTTTTTACTTCAGCAGAAGATTCT
>JAIOSH010000410.1 GCA_021107685.1 Bacteroidales bacterium
CATAGAAATCATCTCGGAGTAATGTCAGCTTACCCTTTAACAGAAATCGGCGGTGTTTACACATACAATTTCACAACCGGTGCTAACCAGGCTTTTGGAGGCTCACTCGGACATAAGGAAATAGAAATAGGTGTTTGGGGTATGTTTGGCGGCGATGGAAATGCTGACAGCCAAATAGGAAATGCTGATAAAAACGATGTTTGGGCAGTACAAGCCGGTACTTCGGGTTATCTGTCAGGAGATTTTACTATGGATGTACAAGTCAATAATTCTGACAAAAATGATGTGTGGGCACCAAATAGCGGAAAAGGCGGGCAAGTGCCGGATGGAGCGAGTGAAGGAGGGTTTGAATGTCAGGTGCCGTAAGATTTCCTTTAGTGAGGGCTTCACTCAAAGTGAAGCCCTCACTTACCAACGAAGTCATTGAAGGTGGGCTGTACAAAATTTTAAATTTTTTGAAAAATATTTCGTTCTATTTCAGTAGCATTGTACATTTCAAAGTAAAATGTGAAAAATTTCATTATTTGTTATTCGTTAATTGATATTCGATATTTTATAATCTGTTTAATCTCAGACTATACTATAATAATGAACGATAAAAAAATTCGATAACTAAAAATTTATAACACCCCACCTGTCAGGGTTCATATATTCATCAATGACTCATAGTCATAGAAGGAATGATAAAGGCAGGTTTAAGTGTATGGTGCCGAAGTAAATTGATTTACGAATATAGATTAACCCTGTGAAATTAAATCGTAGATTTTAATATTTGCTTTACAAAAATTATTTCACGGGATTTACGTTTTTGATTTTTATACAAATAAATTGTTACAACATTCCAAAATATTAAAAGTCTTTTTAAACCGGCGTATAAAAACGCTAATAATCATTATTTTATACTTATTCCAATTTTCATCATATAGTCAGGATAAATTTTGTTATGATCGTATAACACTTGAGGACGGTCTTTCGCAAAGTACTGTTAATTGTATTCTTCAGGACAGGAATGGCTTGATCTGGATTGGAACACAGGATGGTTTGAATATGTACGACGGATATAGTTTTACATATTATCAAAATCAGCCTTCAGATTCATCCAGCTTGTCAAATAATTATATACTTTCCATGTGTGAAGATAATGATGGTTTTATATGGATAGGAACAATGAGCGGAGGATTGAATAAATTTAATAAATATACAGGGAGATTTACTGCATTTAAAAAAAATAGCGAAATCCCATTTAGTATTTCCGACAATACAATTTGGGCATTGTCTGCTGATAATTCGGGAAAAATATGGACAGGCACAAATTATGGATTAAATGTGTATGATGTTACACAACAAAAGTTCACTAATTACAGGTATTCGGAAAAGGATTCATGCAGTATTCCCTCTGATATTGTATTAAGTTTATTCATGGGTAACTCAGGTAAAATATGGATTGGAACTAACAAAGGAATAGCAAAGTACAATGAAAAAACGGGAAATTTTCAAAGATACGGTATAAAAAATAAAAATACTGACGAACTGTGCATCTGGACAATTGCCCAAAACATTGAAGGGAATTTACTGCTTGGTACAAATAATGGATTATGGGAGTTGAATATTGAAACCGGACACTTTTTAAAATTTTCATACGAAAACGAAACACAATCATCTACGGTTTGGTCGATTTTACCGGAAAGAAACGGCGAAGTATGGTACGGTACACACTCTGGAATTAAATTACTTAACACATCAACTCTTACAAGCGAAAATATCTATTATAAACATTCAACCGATGGAAATGTCATTGAAAAAAACGTATGGTGTTTTATCAGAGATCATTCCGGAATTATATGGGCAGGAACTGACAATGGCATTATTAAAATCGCTTCAAAAGGCAAAAAATTTAAAATCATAAATACAAATTCTGATAATGTTTTTGCCATTTCAGGTAACTTTGTTAATGCTATCCTTTCCGATAACCTGAATACGTTATGGATAGGTTTGGAGGGAGGAGGATTGAATCGTATAGATAAACATACCGGACAGTTGACTATTTACAAAGCTAATAATCAATTTCAAAATAGTTTGTCAAACAATAATGTATGGGCTTTGCTTGAGGATAACGATGGTATCATCTGGATAGGCACTTATGGGGGTGGACTGAATGCTTTTGACAGAGAAAAGGAATTATTCACGGTTTACAATAAGAATAAAAATGATAATGAAAGTCTTTCAAATAGCAGGATACTTGCTTTGTTTAAAGACAAACAAGGAAATATCTGGATAGGGACACGTGGCGGCGGGCTAAACAGGTTTGATAAAAAAACCGGTAAGTTCGAGGTATTTATGCATAACCCGGATGACGAAAACAGCATTTCATCCAATACAGTATTATCAATTGCAGAAGATTCTCTTGGAAATCTTTGGGTAGGTACTTTTGAAGGCGGGCTTAATTTTTTTAATAAAAAGAATAATAAATTTACATCTTATAAAAATAATCCTGACAATCCTGTTAGCATATCAAGTAATAATGTTTGGGTGATTTTATTCGACAGTAATAACAGGTTGTGGCTCGGAACTCAAGG
>JAIOSH010000583.1 GCA_021107685.1 Bacteroidales bacterium
TAATTCAAACTGCAATTGCAAATTTTAAATATGCTGCAATTGAATATAATTCATTAGAGAATGAACAAACAAAACGTTTAATTGAACCATTTGCATTATATAGCACACAAGATAATTGGCTTCTAATAGCTTTTTGTCATAAGACCATATTAGATTTGCAGAATATTAATAATTTAAAACAATAAAGAAATGAATACAATCAAAATTGAGCCATTTAAAGTAATTGGTATTTCTGTAAGAACGACAAATGAAAACGGACAATCAGCAATCGATATTGGAGAATTATGGAATAAATTTATGTCGGAAGGAATTGTTGAAAAAATTCCAAACAAAATTGACAATACAATTTTTTCAATCTATACAGATTATGAAAGTGACTATACAAAGCCTTACACGACATTATTAGGCTGTAAAGTTGAAAATCTGAATAAAATCCCAAAAGGAATGACTGGCAAGGAGTTTAAAGGTGGAAGTTATAGGAAATTTACAGCAAAAGGAGATTTAGTTAAAGGTGCTGTTTTTGGAGAATGGTCAAAAATTTGGGAAATGGATTTGAATAGAAAATATTCAGCAGATTTTGAAATCTATGGAGAAAAAGCACAAAACCCTACAGATGCAGAAGTTGATATATTTGTAGCAATAGGATAATTAAAATAAAAAATCAATAAAGCCAGTGGCTAACATGCTATAAATTCAAGCGGGCGGAAAGTGGCATTTGAAACGAAAATTCATCAAAAGGATATAAAATTAAATTGCATCCATAATATTAGTTTTATGTACTTTTGTAAAAATGAAAAAAGCAGATAAAACCATAAATAAAACACAGAAATCTGAAAAAAGAGGAGATTTCTCAAAGTTTATTAATAAAAAGAAAAAAAAGGATTTTAAATCATCTTCAAAAAATCCTTATAAACAAGATGAGAAATCAAAAATTTATCCTTTAAAAAGAAAACCGGAAACTTTTAAAAATTATCCCAAAGATGACGGACTTATCAGGTTGAACAGATATTTAGCCAACGCCGGAATATGTTCAAGAAGGGAAGCTGATAAACTTATTGAAAGCGGGGTAATTAAAGTAAATGGTAAAATTGTTAGTGAATTAGGAACAAAGGTTTCTTCAACTGATAAAATTCAATATAGCGGAGAAACATTAAAAAGAGAAAAAAAATATTATTTGTTATTAAATAAACCAAAAGGATTTATTACTACCACTGATGACCCTTATGACAGGAAAACTGTTATGCATCTTATTAAAAGTGCATGTAAGGAAAGAATATATCCGGTAGGAAGGTTAGACAGAAATACTACAGGATTGTTACTTTTTACAAATGACGGTCAAATAGCTAAAAAACTTACCCATCCAAGGCATGGAATAAAAAAAATATATCATATTGTTTTAAACCGTGCTTTATCTAAAATTGATATTTTGAAAATAGCTCAGGGTATAGAACTTGAAGACGGTTATATTAAGGTTGATAATATAGATTATGTTACAGGTAAGAATGATAAAAAGCAAATTGGAATTGAAATTCATTCTGGCAAAAATCGCATTGTCCGCCGTATATTTGATAGTTTGAATTATAAAGTTATCAGATTAGATAGAGTTGCATTTGCAGGCCTTACCAAAAAGGATATACCAAGAGGCAAATGGCGTTTCTTAGATGAAAAAGAAATATATTTTTTAAAAATGTTACCTTAAAGTAAAATTTTTTTAATCTTTGCATTTTATTTTTAAAAATATTAAATTGTATAATCATTAAAAAAGGAGGATAAAATGTTTAAAAAATTAATGCTTTTTATGTTTGTTTCTGCTCTTTTTATTTCGTGTGGAAGCAATGATAGCAAGACAACAGAAGAGGAAGTTATTGTTCAGGAAAAAGTTTCAACAGCACCTGTAAAAATTACTGTGGCTGAATTTAATGACAATGCCGCTGAACTTGTTGGCAAGATAATTCATATTGAAGGAACAGTAGATCATGCTTGTAAACATGGTGGAAAAAGAATATTTATAATTGATGAAAACCCTGATGTAAGAGTAAAAATTGAAGCAGGAGAAAACATCCCGGCTTTTGATGCTGAATTAGAAGGTAGTGAAGTAATTATTAGTGGAAAAGTTGAAGAACTCATTATTGATGAAGCTTATCTGACAGAATGGGAAAAAGAATTAGAACAAGAAGGAGAAGCATCTCATAAAATTCATGAAGGAGAACCGGGACATGAAAAACAGGAAGCTGATGAAGACCACTCACACCAATACAATAAAATTAAAAATTACAGAGAAGAATTAAAAGAAAGTGGCAAAGACCATATTTCTTACTATTTTGTTGAATGTATAAAATTTGAGGTCGTTCCACCACCAACGCCTGATAATTAGTAGTTTTATTTAAACAATATTATATACTAAATCTGATTATATATTAACAGATTTGTATGAATATGAGAACAGCCCCGTATTTCTCACATAAAGATTTTGTGAAGTGCGGGGTTTATTATTTTCAAAAAGTGATTAACATTTTTTACAAGCTGAATCATTACGAGAAATTTTATTAATTTAGCTGCCATTATAAAATTCCAATGTCTAAAAATGATGAAAAATATAACAAAAGGCGACTGAAAAGTTCCTATATTACAACAATAGTCAGTATATCTCTTGTATTGTTTATGTTAGGACTTTTAGGCCTGATAATTCTTCATGCAAAAAAACTATCTGATTATGTTAAAGAAAATATCGGTTTTTCCATTATAATGAATGAAAATGTAAAAGAAGCAGGAATAATAAAACTGCAAAAAACATTGGATGCTTCAAAATATGTAAAAACAACAGAATATATAACTAAAGAAAAAGCTGCGGAAGAATTGGGAAAAGACCTTGGTGAGGATTTTATTGGTTTTTTAGGCTATAATCCTTTATTGCCTTCAATTGAAGTAAGATTTAAAGCAGAATATGCAAACAATGATAGTCTCACAATGATTAAGAACAATATATTAGCCAATAAAAATGTAAAAGAAGTATATTATCAGGAATCATTAGTTGATGTTATTAATAAAAATGTAAAAAATATCAGTATTATTATTTTAGGTTTTACATTTTTATTATCATTCATTGCAATTGCTTTAATTAACAACACTATTCGGCTTTCTGTATATTCAAAAAGATTTATAATAAAAAGTATGCAATTGGTTGGTGCAACCCAGCAATTTATCAGAAGACCTTTTATTATAAGGGGAATAATTCAAGGTATTTATGGTGCCTTTATTGCTATTATATTATTAATAGGTATTCTTTATTTTTCACAACAGGAAATTCCCGAATTAATCAATTTACAAGATATTGATTTATTTTTGTCATTATTCGGAATTGTTATTTTATTTGGAATTATTATTTCATGGTTATCAAATTATTTTGCTGTCAGAAAATATTTAAAAATAAAAACAGACAGTTTATATTATTAAATTATAAATTTGCATTAAAATTATAAAAATTAAAATATTATATGAAAATAAAAGAAAGCAAAAAGCCTGCAACATCTTCTGAAAAACAAAAACCTATAGTTAGCAAAACTCCAGAGTTTGCATTTGGTAAACAAAACTATAAGCTTTTATTAATAGGGCTTGGGTTTATATTTGTTGGATTTATCCTTATGATAGGAGGCGGATCAGACGACCCTAATGTGTTTAGCGATAAAATTTTTAATTTCAGAAGACTTACCCTTGCTCCCATATTAATATTAACCGGGTATGTTATTGAGATATTTGCTATTATGAAAAAGCCTAAAGACATAGATTAGTAAATGAGTTGGTTAGAAGCATTGATTTTAGGAATAGTTCAGGGGTTGACTGAATTTTTACCTGTTAGCAGTAGCGGTCATCTTGAGATTGGAAAAGTGATTTTAGGTGTTGAAGCCGAAAAAAGTCTTATTTATACTGTAGTTGTACATGGAGCCACAGTTTTGAGTACAATAGTTGTTTTCTGGAAAGATATTTTAAAATTACTTAAAGGATTATTTGCCTTTCAGTGGAATGAAGAAACCCAGTATATTTCCAAAATTTTTGTTTCAATGATACCGGTGATTATTGTCGGTGCTTTTTTTGCCGAAGAAATCGAAGCCTTTTTTACGGGAAATCTGTTACTGGTAGGTTCAATGTTAATTATAACTGCTTTATTATTAGCTTCTACATATTATTCAAAACAAACAAAAAAAAGGATTTCATTTATTGATTCATTTATTATAGGTATAGCACAAACAATAGCTGTTATGCCAGGTATTTCACGTTCAGGATCAACAATTGCAACAGGACTTTTATTGGGAAATAAGAAAGAAGGAATTGCCAGGTTTTCATTTTTAATGGTTCTTATTCCAATTATTGGCGCAAACATTAAGGATTTACTAAGCGGTGATATTGTAAATAATAGTAGTGTTGGAGTTACTCCTTTACTTATTGGTTTTATTGCTGCATTTATTTCAGGTTTACTTGCTTGTAAATGGATGATAAATATTGTTAAAAAAGGCAAATTAATTTATTTTGCAATTTATTGTTTTATTATTGGAATGATTGCAATTACTTATACTTCTTTTTTTTAAATGTCCGACTATTCATTAAAACATCAATTTGATTTTAAGAACGGTGAAGTTTTTTTAATCAACAAACCATATAAATTTACCTCATTTAAAGTAGTTAAAATTATCAGGTTTAATATCAAGCAGTATGCTGGAATTAAAAAGATAAAAATAGGTCATGCCGGCACTTTAGATCCTTTGGCAACAGGATTATTAATTCTTTGTACGGGAAAATTTACTAAAAGAATTGAGGAATTTCAGGGTTTGGAAAAAGAATATACCGGAACTTTTACATTAGGCTCTACAACTCCCTCCTATGACCTTGAAACCGAAATCAATCAAACTTATGATATTAGCAATATAAATGCTGAACTTTTATATTCAGCAACCAAACAATTTACAGGAACTTTTGAACAAACACCACCGATTTTTTCAGCAATTAAGATAAAAGGCAAAAGAGCTTATGAGTATGCACGTGATGATGAATATATTAAAATAAAACCTAAAAAAGTTACAATCCATAAATTTGAACTTACTAAAATTGATTTGCCGGAAGTTGAATTTAAAGTTGTTTGTAGTAAAGGAACATATATTCGAAGTTTAGCTTATGATTTTGGAAAAACTTTAAACTGTGGAGCACATCTTTCTTCTTTATGCAGAACCCGTATCGGTAAGTACAAATTATCGGAAGCTTATGAAATAGACGAGTTAGAGAATAAAATTATTTCATCCTGTTGAACTAATTAGTGCTTGCACGAAAACGTTGTTTCATGTCATTTCGACCAAAGGGAGAAATCTCCATCAGTATGTATGACGGGGCATGAGATTTCTCGCTTCACTCGAAATGACAGTTTTGAATAATTTTCGTGCAAGTACTGATTAAATTACAATAATTCATTTGCTAAATTTGCCAGTTCAGAGCGTTCTCCTTTTTCAAGACGAATATGAGAATATATTTCGTGATGCTTTATTTTATCAATAAGATAAGAAAGTCCATTACTTTGTGAATCTAAGTATGGAGTATCAATTTGGTAAATATCGCCTGTGAAAATAATTTTTGTGTTTTCTCCCGCCCTTGTAATAATTGTCTTTACTTCGTGAGGTGTTAGATTTTGTGCTTCATCTACAATAAAACAAATATTTGAAATACTGCGACCTCGAATATATGCAAGAGGAGTTATTACTAATTTTTCACTTTCAAGCGAATCACTTATGTTTTTAAATTCTTTATCTTTTTCACCAAATTGGTTTTGAATAAATTTTAAATTATCCCATAAGGGTTCCATATAAGGATTAAGTTTTGACTTAATATCACCGGGTAAATACCCAATATCTTTATTACTTAAAGGTACAATTGGTCTGGCAAGATAAATCTGTTTAAAATGTCGTTTTTGCTCTAAGGCTCCGGCTAATGCTAAAAGAGTTTTACCTGTTCCTGCTACTCCCTGCAAAGTAACCAATTTTACATTTTTATTCAATATTGCATGAAGTGCAAAAACCTGTTCTGCATTTCGGGGCATAATTCTATAGGCAGGTCGTTTTTCAACTCTTTCGATATTTTTACTTATTGGATTGAAGAAAGTTAAAGCAGAAGATTTTGAGTTTCGCAGGATAAAATAATGGTTTGGAACAGGGTCTTGAACTCCAATATCTTCGGGGCTGCAATATCCGTTGCTATAAATCGCATCAATTACTAATGAATCAATATTTTCAATCAATGATTTACCTGAATATAATGAGTCAACATCTTTTATCTTGCCCGTTTCAAAATCTTCAGCAGTTATATTAACAGATTTAGCTTTTAACCGCAAATTAATATCTTTGGTAACAAGGATAATTTTTTTATCAGGATTTTCATTTGCTAAAATAAGAGCTGCATTTATTATCCGATGATCAGCTTTTTCTTCTCCAAAAATTTGCTGGGCGTCAATACCGACATCCGGATGCTCATTCATTACAACTTTAAATTTACCGCCATTAGGTATATCAAGTTGTATCCAATTTTGCAAGGTATTATTAAACGAAAGTTTATCCATAATACGAATGAACTCCCTTGCTTCAAAATTTTTAGTTTCATTTCCCTTTTTGAAATTATCAAGTTCTTCAAGCACTGTTATGGGTATAGCTACATCATTATCATCAAAACTATTAATAGCATTATGATTATAAAGTATAACAGAGGTGTCAAGTACAAAAATTTTTTTCTGTTTTGTTTTCTTTCTATCCATTGAATAAATTTAATTATTATAATTATTTGCAAAAGTATATTAATTTAATTGACTATTTTTATACACAAAATTTATTGTATGTCTGAAACAAAAAAACTTTTTCTCTTAGACGCAATGGCACTGATTTACCGTGCTTATTTTGCATTAAATAAAAACCCGCGAATTAATTCAAAGGGATTAAACACATCGGCAATTTTAGGATTTGCAAATACTTTGTATGATGTTTTAAAAAATGAAAATCCATCATATATTGGAGTTGCTTTTGATACAATGGCTCCTACAATAAGGCATGAAGCATTTTTTGATTATAAAGCTAATCGTGAAGCTATACCGGAAGATATTGCAATTTCAATACCTTATATAAAACAGTTAATAGAAGCATTTAATATCCCTGTTTTATTTTACGATGGATATGAAGCTGATGATGTAATTGGTACCTTGGCAAAAGAAGCTGAAAAACAAGGATATGTTACCTATATGATGACATCGGATAAGGATTTCGGACAATTGGTATCTGAAAATGTTTTTATATATAAACCTGCTAAAATGGGAAATAAAGCAGAGGTTTTAGGTGTTAAAGAAGTTTGTGAAAAATTCGGAATAAAAAGACCTGAACAGCTTATTGATATATTAGGTTTATGGGGTGATGCTTCTGATAATATTCCCGGTATTCCCGGTATAGGAGAAAAACGCTCGAAAGAACTGATTGCTGAATTTGGCAGTGTTGAGAATTTAATTCAAAATTCTGATAAATTAAAAGGAAAAATTAAAGAAAATGTTGAGGAGTTTGCTCATCAAGGGTTGTTATCAAAGCAATTAGCTACAATTATTTTAGATGTACCCATTGATTTTGATGAAGAATTGCTTATACGTAAAAACCCAAATAAAGAAGCACTAAAAAATATATTTGACGAACTTGAATTCAGGAATTTAGCAAAAAGAGTTTTTACTAATATTTCAATTGAACAAGGTAAAGAAACTCCCCAGATAAATTTATTCGATAATGTTGGAGAAGAAATTGATAAAGGGTATTCAGAGGAAAAAACAACAATTAATAATACGGAACATAAATATTATTTAATTGACACATCTGAAAAAAGAGCAGAATTAATTGAAAAATTAAAGCAACAAAAATTATTTTGTTTTGATACGGAAACAACCGGCATAGATGTGAATAATTCCGAATTAGTAGGTATTTCATTTTCTTTCAGTCAAGGTGAAGCATTTTATATTCCTTTACCGGAAAATTATAATGAAGCCCTGTTAATTGTTAATGAATTTAAAAATTTATTTGAAAATCATGGAATAGAAAAGATCGGGCAAAATTTAAAGTTTGATATTTCTATGTTGAAATGGTATGATATTGAAGTAAAAGGTAAATTATTCGATACAATGCTGGCACATTATCTGATTCAACCTGATATGCGTCATAATATGGATTTATTAGCAGAAACTTATCTTAATTATATTTCTGTATCTCTTGAATCACTTATTGGGAAAAAAGGCAAAAATCAATTGAGTATCAGAACTGTAAATCTTGATGTTTTAAAAGATTATGCTTGTGAAGATGCAGATATTACACTTCAACTTAAGAAAGTTTTTGAACCGATGCTTTCTGAAAGCAATACACGTAAATTATTTGATGAAATTGAGATACCGCTCATTCCTGTATTATCTTCAATGGAAGCTGAAGGAGTAAAATTAGATGTTCAGGCACTTAATAATTATTCTATTGAACTACAAAAAGAAATAGAAGAATTAGAAAAAGATATTGTTGAGCAGGCAGGTATAGAATTTAATATTGCCTCACCTAAACAACTAGGTAAAATTCTTTTTGAACATCTAAAAATAACAGATAAACCAAAACGAACCAAAACCAAACAATATTCTACAAGTGTGGATGTTCTTGTAAAATTAGTTAACAAACATCCTATTATCCGGAATATACTGGATTACCGTTCGCTTGCAAAATTAAAATCAACTTATGTTGATGCTTTACCTGATTTGGTCAATCCAAGGACAGGCAGGATTCATACTTCCTATAATCAGGCAGTTGCAGCTACAGGTCGTTTAAGTTCAAATAACCCCAATTTGCAAAACATACCTATACGCACAGAAAGAGGAAGAGAAATCCGTAAGGCTTTTGTGCCGAGAAATAAGAATTACAAATTGCTTGCTGCTGATTATTCTCAAATTGAATTACGTATAATTGCCGAACTCAGTAAAGATGAAGGTCTGATACAAGCTTTTAAAGATGGTTTGGATATTCATTCATCAACAGCTTCTAAAATTTATAATGTTAAATTAGAAGATGTTACAAAAGAACAACGGCGAAATGCTAAAACAGTTAATTTTGGTATAGTTTATGGAATTTCCGCATTTGGTTTATCAGAACGACTGAATATACCTAGAAAGGAAGCAAAGCGTATTATTGATCAATATTTCGAAAAGTATCCTGCTGTTAAGGAATATATGACCAAAACCATTGAATTTGCCGGCAAAAATGGTTATGTTGAAACAATAATGGGCAGGAGAAGGTATTTGAGGGATATTAATTCTAACAATGCCGTTGTGCGTGGTTTTGCCGAACGCAATGCAATTAATGCTCCTATACAAGGCTCCTCGGCTGATATGATAAAAATTGCTATGATTAATATTTATAAAATATTAACAGAAAAACAATTAAAAACAAAAATGATCTTACAGGTGCATGATGAATTAATTTTTGATACTTATAAAGATGAATTGGACATTGTAAAACCAATTGTATTAGAAAATATGCAAAATGCCATTAAATTGAACATTCCCATTGTAGTAGATATGAACACCGGTGAAAATTGGTTGGAAGCACATTAATATTAAACCCCTCCCAGCTTTTTAATAAAATATATTTTATTTTGGCACATTAATTGTTTTAATAGAAGCGGGCCCAATATTTATTAACTTTTTAAAATTTTTAGTCATGAAAAAGCAAAATATAAAAATTGGGAGTAAAATTTTCCACAACATTTTAAGTTTGAAAAAAATAATAGTATTACTTATTATTGTTTTTATAATATCTTCATGTAAAAAAGATGCGTATTATGGACATGATGGAAGACCCGGTGATGCATATATTTCATTAACATGGGAAGTATCTCAACCTGATTATTTAAATGCCGGAACAGGAGCAATACCGCCGGTTTTTCAATGGGGGAGGTTCTACAAAGCATATCCGGGATATTATAGTTTATATTACGAAGGTAGTGTGTGGAATGGATCTTATTGGTCGTATTATGCATGGGAAGTTAATTATGAAATTTGGATCACTAAAGGAGAAAATGGTGGCTGGTATTATGATGGAGCCGATGGTCCTGATACTTATTTTACATTGCAATGCAGCCCTTATGGACCTTATATTTATAATGAATATAAAAGCTTATGTTTAAATTCAAAATATGATTTGCTTGAAGATACCGGTGAGATTATTACTGTAATTCGGGAAAGCGAGGGACATTCAATAAAAATTACTTATAAAAAATTGGAAACCGATAAAGCAAAGCA
>JAIOSH010000238.1 GCA_021107685.1 Bacteroidales bacterium
ATCCCTGCCAAAGTAACACGCAGCAATTATTGTACTCCAGCTTGGATTTAAGAAAAAATCGGCGCCGTTTTCTTTGGCTGTTCTAATTACTCCGTCAAGATAAAATAAATGATTATCATCAGCTACCTCAATACCACCGAAGTTTCCGAATGGTGTACCTTGATTTTTTAAAATTATTGCAGACATTTCTTCGCCCAGATCAGCCCTGTGGAATGTTTTGCCTGTAACTTCTTCTAATTTTTTAAACCTGCTTTCAGGATGAGGTATCCCTATTAAATTTGTACTACAATATTTTGAAGTTTGCATAATATTTTCAGTCATGGTTAGAGTAGCCATCAAATCGCCGCTGTAAACATAATAATCGGTTAAAGGAACAACTGATATCATTTCAGCAGGAATTAATACAGGGGCGGTTTTTGCTGTTTCAACAACTTTTTTCATAAAATGATGTGTAACATACGCACCTTGAAAACCTGAAACCTGGCTTGTAGCAATCCCATAATTGTTATTATATTGGGGATTAATCTCTTTAATAAAATCATCTGATTTAGGGAATTTTTTAATTAATTCCTCGGCATCTGATACCATCTCACCAAAACCTTTTTCAGCAAGAATTTTTTTTCGGGTTTCTAAATCCCTCATATTCTTAATGGTTTGGTTAATTTCGGCAGATCCGCCATGAAATTCTTTTAAAGCATCTATCGCCTTAATATCTGAATCTGATAATAATTTGTATTTCATAATGATTAATTTTAGTTATTAAATTTTAATATTTATAATATTTTGTTATTTATAATCTTCTCTTATAGGATGAAAAATATCAAGAATTTTACAATCGGTAATTGCTGTTCCTGAGTGTTTTGCATTTGAAGGAATTACAGCAATTTTCCCTGAATTTAAAACTTGTGTTTCTCCGTCAAGTGTTAACTCAAATTCACCTTCGGTAACACATGACATTTGTTCGTGATGATGGGAATGTTCAGGTAATGAATATCCTTTTTTTATGTTCCACGAAGCAACGGTCATTTTTTCGGAATGAATAAACCTTGCTTTATAACCGGGAACAATTTCTTTTTCTTTAATACTTTTTAATTCAACAAATGACATATTTTCAGTATTTTAACGTTTGTGCTATTAATAGCGAGAGATTTCGATGCACAACACTATCATTTTTGCAAACCGTTTAGTTATAAATTTTCATTTCAGATTGCTCTGTAACTAGCATTATTTATAGCACGTGTTTGTAAGCAGTGCTTTTATCCAAATAATGTTGCTTGTTGTTCTACCTGAATATTTTTATTTTGAATGAATTGTAATTTAAATTCTGGTTTAATTTCACCATTATTATTTAGTCTATCTTGTATCATCATATAATAATCGTGGTGAAGTTCGCAAGAAATAAAATTACGGTTTAATTTTTTTGTTAATATTATTTCAGAACCACTGCCTCCAAATAATATAAAAACATCATCATTTTCCTTTGTACAAGATTTGATAAGCATTTCTGTCATTTGTAATGGAATTTGACAAGAATGAAATGTTTTATCTTTAGAAACATTTTTTACCAAATCAAAATAAAACCAAGAGTACGGCATTCTTCCTTTATGTCCTTGTGCAATTCTTTGTTTAATTCTTTTATCTTCAGGGTTTTTATAAGGTTGAGCTACATTATCTTTGTAAAAATGATTATTTTTTGATTTTGTCGCATGTAAAATTGATCGGTGTGCAGTTGTAAACTTGCTTTTACTATGCCCTACATTCGTATTGTAAATCCATACATAATCATTTACTATATATGCTTCATTATCTAAATATCTAACTCGTAAATAAGCATTTTGTTTTGGATAATTAATCATAAATAAATTACCTGTTGGTTTAAGAACTCTCATACTTTCTTTTGTGAGTTTTATATACCAGTCAATATAATCATTCCATTTTGTAGTATAATTTTTCCCATTATAATTTATGCCAACATTATAATCAGGATCACCATAAATCATATCTAATGAATTATCGGGCAGATCTTGTAATGTTTTTATAACATCTTTGTTAAAAACTCTATTTCTGAAATTATTAATTTTCATATAATATTATCTTTTTATCAAATTATATTGAGCATTCTTTAATAGTTTTATTGTTGTCATATCAAAAGTATCTTCAAATGTATAATTATAAATACGGATAATGGAAGCGTTTTGCTCTTTTTTTCTAAGAAGATAACAACAAGTTATTTTTGAAATGTTCAACTCATTATTCTCTTTTAAATTGTGATAATACAAAAAAGGATGGTATAACTGATAAACAGCGAAATTTTCAGGAAAATTATTTTTACCTTCAAATATTGTAACAACATCATTATACTCTGTTGTTAAATCTATTTCCATTTGAAGATTGGTAGTTGCTATTTTTTGTTTTCCTATATTATATTTTAATGAAGATTTTGTTCTTCTTGAGCCATACATTTTTGGATTAGAAACAATATCTTCGTATAAAAAATCGTGAATTATTCTTTGATTAAAGCCAACAGATAATATGTTACTTTCACTTGTGTCAAATTCATTTAAAAGACTTTTTCTATATTTCCATTCAAAAATATTTTCATTATCAATTTTTTCAAATTTATGAAAACCATTTTTTATTCCTTTTACAAAACAATGATTACCATTGCCGAGATGAATAATGAAATAATCATTTTCCTTCATTATTTCAGGAAATTTTTCAGTGTTATCTAATTTAGTAACATCAAAAGGATTCCCAAATTCATATTTTTCACATATTTTTTTAATATATGTATTATTAAAAATATAATTTTTAGTCTTATTACTATTATTGAATATTTCTATTAAAACATCTTCTTGTTTACCCATAAGGCAAAATTAAAAATTTTTTTTTAATTATGATTATTTTAAAAGTAAATTTTTGTCATTTTTTGGTTTACTAATTAGTGTTTATCTATAATGTAGTCTTTGCGATGAACCGTAGGGGATGCATGTGTGTTGGCGTTCAGAAGCAATCTGTTTATTTGAAACTTAAT
>JAIOSH010000203.1 GCA_021107685.1 Bacteroidales bacterium
CTTAAATCTCTTAAAACTATGAAAAAGAAAAAATTACTTTTACCGTTGATGATAATATTATTATCAGGTGCTGTTTTAGCACAAACATCAGTTAATGACCTTGCTCCTAAAATTAACAATCAACCGATTGTTTCTGAAGCATTATTTGATCTGGAGTTTGAATACCCTGTTGGTGTAGGTGGTGGAGAAGCCGGCATTGAAACAGACGGCACAAACATCTATACCACAAAATGGAATTTGGGTGGTGGTTTTTATAGGTATCAGATGGATGGCACCTATATAGGTTTTTTTACCATTGTTGGTGCTACAAATGTCAGAGACCTTGCTTTTGACGGCACTTGTTTTTATGGTGGTGCAGCAGGTACTTCAGTCTTTGAAATGGACTTTACTCCAGGTGCGGAAGTATTAATTAGTACTATTACGGCTCCTGTTGATGTTAGGGCAATTGCATATAACGAGGACTTAGATGTATTTTATGCTAATAACTGGGGTTCTAATATTACTTGTTTTAACAGAGCAGGTACATACCAGTATGATTGGGCAGTAGGACCTACAGGCAACAACTATTACGGCTTTGCTTATGATAGCTATACTCCGGGTTCGCCATATCTTTGGGGTTATGCACAGGTTGGAACCACAATTAATGAGCTTATTCAGATGCAACTTCCTGTTGGAACAGAAACGGGTTTATATTTTGATGTTGGTTCCGTTGTTTCAGGTACAAGTAGTGCAGGAGGTTTAGCCATTGACAATAATTTTGTGCCGGGTGAGTGGACTTTTTTAGGTTTGAGACAAAATGAGTATATATGGGGACTTGAATTAATAAGTAATCCACCAATTACATTACCATGGATTGAAGACTGGGAAGGCGTTGGACCAACAACAACATTTACTTCAAGTACATCTTCAATAAATGGAGCTGAAGAATGGGATTATGATAAAACAGCTAATGGAAGGTTACGGTACACAGTTTATGCACACAATGGTTCACAGGCTGCTGCTGTAGATGCTAATCCAAATGGAATAATGTCTATAAATTATCTGACTGCCAATTTGGATATCTCAAACTATGCTTCTTCTACCGACCTGGAATTATCCTTCTGGCATATGGAACGTGGGGATGAACCACACTCAAATGACAGAGTTTGGATACGCGGGAGTAATTCAGATACATGGATTGAAATGTATAATTTGGATGGGGGAAGTAACGGAATTTGGTATGAAGTAACAGGATTAGATATTGATGCTGCTATTTCAGGTGCCGGGCAAACCATTACATCCACATTCCAATTACGCTTTGGTCAGGAAGGTAATGTAAGGTTTAATAATGACGGACGTGTTTTTGATGATATTGAAATTTATGAATTTAGTTGTGAGCCAATACCATACTCACAGGATTTTGAAGCCGGAGGTGCATGGCCCATAGATTGGTCAACTGATAATGCCAATGTCTGGTCAATGAGTACTTCATGGCCCGGAGCTGCTCCCCCAGGCGGATATCATGTTTATTCCGATTACACACCTTATGAAACCGGTACTGTTTACTCACCTTGCTTTGATGGGTCAACTGCTTCAAACATTAATTTTAGGTTTTACCATTACTGGAAAGCTGATTATTCAGGAGGTTCTCAGGATGGTTATTTATACGGAAGTCGGGATAATGGTGCCACATGGCCTTATTTGATTGATGAATGGCATCATAATAACCCCGCCACAGAAGAAGGCTGGAAAGAATACAATATTTCAGCATGGGCTGATGGTTATACCGGCATTACCTTTAAATGGGAAGTTTCACATAATAATGACTGGTACTGGGTATGGGATGATTTTCAGATACAGGAAGGACCATTTCTTACACCCGGTTTATGGACAGGAGTAACAAGCAATGATTGGGATACAGGCTCAAACTGGGATGACGGCAATGTGCCTGATGGTACTATTGATGTTGTACTTCCTGCAGGCTGTCCTAATTACCCGCGTGTTAATGAAACAGCAACTTGTAACAGTCTGTTTATCCATGATAATGCTAATATTATTACAACAGTAGGTGCAGATCTTACTGTCGGAATTAATATAATTGTCGGTCAGAGTATAACACCTGCCCTATTTACTATGAATGACGGTACTGTTAGTTGTTCTTCATTAGGGGTAAGTAATAGCGGTTTTGCACGAATTAACGGTGGCACACTTAATTGCTCAGATTACCTTTGGGTAGGATTTGGAGCAGGAGGAGAGTTTGAACTAAACCTTGGTGATGTTAATATAAGCTTACATCTGTTATCACATTCAGGTTGTACAGTTGATATTAACGGTGGAACTATAAATTTTGATGATTGGCGTTCAAATTCTTCACAATGGGCAGAAGGAACTATCGAACTTTCCGGTGGAACAATTAATGCCGCAGGTAATGTTATGTACGGATGGGCAGGTGGTTTTATGGATGGCCCGTTTACTATGACAATAGGCGGTACTTACAGAAATTGGGATGATAACTGGACAACTCCAACAGGAGGAACTGTAATATTAACAGGAACAGAAGGTCCTGGACCACATTACTGTTTTAGCTCTGCATTTGGAACGGGAGAAAACTTACTTGGATACAATCTTAATATTAATGCTTCGGGTGTTTCATATTACTTAAACCCCGACTCTGATGTTACAGGCTTTGTAATTGAAAATGATTTTTCAGTTCCTGCCGGCTTTGCTTCTACTGTTAATGGGGCTTTTGACAATGATTTATTTAATGTTTACGGAAATTATACTGTTGGAACAGACGGAAGTGTTACAACAGATGTAGCACCTATTAATGTTAGCAGTAACTTTACAGTTCAGTCCGATGCTTCAGGAACGGGTTCGTGGCTTGATAATGGAAATTTAACAGTAACCGGAACTTCGGCTGTTGAACGATATATAACAGACAACCAATGGCACTTTATTTCATCACCTGTATCAAATGCGGTTTCTAATGTTTTTCTTGGTATTTATCTAAAATGCTGGAATGAAGCTACATATACATGGAGTCCTTATATTTCAAGTACAATATTGCCATTAAATGTAGGAGAGGGTTATGAAGTATGGGCTTCAAGCGGTATAACAGGTAGTGCAACTGTTCAATATACAGGAGGAACTATAAATACCGGCAATACCAATTCAACAGTTACTGCAACTGACCAAAACGGCAGCTTAGATATTGGTTTCTGGGAAGGATGGAATTTTGTAGGTAATCCATTTCCTTCAGCAGTAGAATGGAATACTTCCTGGACTACTACTAATATTGATGCTACAATACATGTCTGGAACGGTTTTACCGGTAATTATGAAACATGGAACCATGGAAGTGGAGTAGCTCCTTTTGGAACTATGAGTAATGGAATTATACCTGCCGGACAGGGTTATTATGTAAAAGCCTTAGATTTTAATCCGGCTTTTACTACACCCCAAAGCGAACGATTACACAGCACAAAAGCTTTTTATAAAAATGGTTCAATGAATTCTCCTTCAGGTTTCGCAATGGAACTTCCTTCAAAGGAAATTAAAAATCCAAAAGAAAACAACATGTTGTTATATGTTAATGCAAAATTTGAAACAGAACCTTTAAATATAACAGAACCTATTGATGTTTCACAGGAATTAAATGAAGAAACAGACAAATTAAGCAATATATTAACCCTTAAAGTAGAAGGTAATAATTACAGCGATAAAACACTGGTTCTTTTCAATCCTGAAACTACCCAAGGAATGGACAATAATTATGATGCCTATAAATTAGAAGGTCTTAATGAAGCTCCACAGCTATACTCAATATTACCTGATATTAATCTAACAGTAAATGTATTACCTTCAATTACTTCTGACTTAATAGTTCCTTTAGGTTTTAAAATAGGTGTGTCGGGAGAATGTACTATAATAGCGAGCGAATTAAACAGCTTTGATCCTTCTACTACTATCTTTTTGGAAGACTTACAGGAAAGTAAAATGAATGATCTGTATCAAAATCCGACTTATACTTTTAATGCTTCACCCGAAGATGATGTGAACAGGTTTCTTTTACATTTCTCCGGACCTAATTCTATTAATGAAACAGAAATTGAAGATGGCATTATTATTTATTCTTATGAAAATACTATCTATGTAAAAAGTAATAATTCAAAACCTTTCAACGGTGAAATTATTGTTTATAATCTCATAGGACAGGAAGAAGCAAGAAAGGATTTTAGAAATACTTCATTTAACAAGGTAGTAATTAATAGCCCCACAGGTTATTATATGGTTAAAGTAATAAGTGATATAAATACTTTAACAAAGAAAGTATTTATAAAATAAAATTTGGATTTATTCATCTTAACTCATAAATAATCTTTAGAGGCATTGTAAACTGTTTAAATTTTCAGGATACAATGTCTCTTTTTTTATATTTTTATAAAGAATAAAACTTCCAGGCTTTCGTTATTTATATCATAAATTAAAAATTATATAGCTTTGAATATTTATACTAAGAAAAAACGCTGGAAATGGATTCTTTTTGGGATTGCTGTCCTAATTGTAGCTATTTCATTATGGTACACTAATATTCTTGTAAAAAAAATTGCCCAGGATGAAAGAAATAATATAAAAGTTTGGGCAGATGCTATTCATAGAAAGGTTGACTTGGTTAATTATACTGATAGGTTTTTTGAACAGCTTAAGATAGAGGAACGGAAAAGAGCCGAACTGCTGGCAGAAGCATTTAGAAATATTAGCAGGGAAACCCAATCCGATGCTTTTAACTTTTACTTAAAACTAATTTCGGGCAATACCACAATTCCTGTTATACTTACTGATGATGAAGATACTATAACAAATGCCGTTAATATTAATTTTGACAGAGACAGCATAAAAAAATTAAGCGGAGAACTGAAAAGGGAATTTTCTGTGTATGCTCCAATAAAAGTTAATTATTATGCAGATAAAAATATCTATCTTTATTATAAAGAATCAAAGCTATTCACTGAATTACGTAATGTTCTTGATGACCTTATTGAATCGTTTTTTTCGGAAGTAGTATTAAATTCGGCTTCTGTTCCGGTAATTATAACTGATAGTACAAAAACCAAAGTCATTGCATTCGGTAAGATCGACCCTGAAAAGGCAAATGATTCTGTTTTTATTCAAAAAACTTTAAGTGAGATGGCTTTTCAGAATAAGCCGATTGATATTGATATTGCTGATCAGGGTAAAAGATATATTTTTTATAAAGATTCCGAATTATTAACAAGGTTGCGGATTTATCCTTATATTCAGTTTAGTGTTATCGGGCTTTTTCTGTTAATTTCATATATTTTATTTAGCAGTGCAAGAAAATCGGAACAAAATCAGGTTTGGGTAGGATTAGCAAAAGAAACGGCTCATCAGCTTGGAACACCGCTTTCATCAATGATTGCATGGATAGAATTACTTAAACTGCAAGGCTTGGAAAATGAAACAATATTAGAACTGAAAAAAGATGTAAACAGACTTGAAACAATAACCGAAAGGTTTTCAAAGATAGGTTCTGAACCAAAATTAGAATTATATAATATCGTTAAAGTTATTTATGATTCTATCGAATATATTAAATCACGTACTTCTCCAAAAGTAGAATATATTATAAGTCCATCAATTGAGCAGAAAATTTTTGTACCAATAAATCTTCATTTATTCGAATGGGTAATTGAAAATTTGTGTAAAAATTCTGTGGATGCTATTGGTGGCAATGGTAAAATAAATATTGACATTCTCAAGGAAGGCAAAACAGTATTTATAGATTTTTCAGATAATGGAAAAGGAATATCTAAATCAAAATTCAAAACCATATTTAACCCTGGATATACAAGTAAAAAAAGAGGCTGGGGTCTGGGATTGTCATTAGCAGATAGAATTATTGAAAACTATCATAAAGGAAAGATATTTGTAAAATCTTCTGCTTTAAAAAAAGGTACTACTATTAGAATTGTACTAAAAAAATATTGAGACCGGTTTAAATAGTGTCTGTCCATAATATCCGATTTTTTATAGGTCGTCCCTAAGCTGTTAAAAATACAACTATTTTAATAAAAAAGCTCCCCCCATTTTTTTTTGTTGTATTATGCTGCTAATAAGACTTTTCGCTTTTTAAATAAGCTACTTCCTATATTTTTTTGTGACCACTTTTTTATATCTGCTATTTTTACCTTTTCTATACTTTGTTTAATACTTTCTTCTGTTA
>JAIOSH010000060.1 GCA_021107685.1 Bacteroidales bacterium
CAAGATATGACTATACAAGCCTGGTGGATTATATACATATCAATTCTTATGTAGTTTGCTCCGACTGGATCAACTGGAATGTAGGGTGGTGGAAAGGTACCAATCCTGAAGGAGGGCACCGGCGTTGGGGTTATGTTTTATGGGATGAAGATGCTACTTTTGCACATTATATTAATTATACAGGTGTTCCAGGCATAAGCCCTTATGTATCACCTTGTTTTCCTGAAGGATTAACTAATGACCCTGAAGAACATATTTTAGTACTTAATAGATTAAGGAATAATGCCGAATTTGACCAGTATTATATTTCAAGATACATTGACCTTTATAACACTGCATTTCGCCCTGAATATATGATCAACTATTTAGATAGCATAGAGAGCGAGATGGTAACGGAAATGCCCAGACATATAGCCCGTTGGGGAGGGTCAATTAACCAATGGCAAAATAATGTTCAAAAAATCAGAAATTTTATCACTGCACGGCATGAGTATCTTCCACAGGGGCTAATTGAGTGTTACGACCTAACAGGACCTTATAATATAACAATTGATGTTGATCCTGTTGGTGCTGGAGAAATTCAACTCAATTCCCTTACACTAAATCAATTTCCTTGGGAAGGATCCTATTTCGGAGGAATAGATATTAAACTGAAAGCCATTGAGTCTGATATTAATTATGAATTTGAACGATGGGTACTTAACAACCACACAGTAATTCCATCCGATACAGTCAAAGAGGTTATATTAAGTTTAAACATGGGGGATAACATTGTTGCTCTTTTTAAACCAAAAACATTCGCAGATTCACTAATTATTAATGAAATCAACTACAATTCTGCTAATGATTTTGATACAGGAGATTGGGTTGAATTTTATAACCCGCATGATTATCAACTTAATATTACGAACTGGGTCTTCAGGGATAATAATGATCTACATTCTTTTATTTTCCCAGAAGGTACGATTTTAGAACCTTATGATTATCTGGTGTTATGCAGGGATACTACTGCATTTCATAGTTTTTTTCCTGAAGTTGAAAATTTTATTGGCGAAATGAATTTTGGTCTCAGTAGTAATGGTGAACTTATCAGATTATATGATTCTACAGGCTTATTAATAGATACGGTTCATTATGATATTGAAGAACCCTGGCCAATTGAACCCAATGGTAACGGTCCAACGCTTGAATTGATTAATCCTGAATATGATAATGCCTTACCTGAAAGCTGGGCAGCTTCCGAAGATCATGGAACACCAGGGGAAATAAATAGTATATATGTTAATGTTCCAAAACAAATATATCCTGTTGAAGATATATCTTTTGAAATTTATCCTAATCCTTTCAGCACCTCAACTATTTTAAAAATTAACTCAAAATCAAAAATAGAGGATGGTGAATTAATAATTTATAATTTACTTGGTAAACAAGTAAAGAAAATTAAACATATTAACACAAATCAAATAGAAATTAAAAGAGATAACCTGCCTGACGGAATTTATTTTTGTAAATTTATTGATAAAATGAATAATATTGTTGGAACTACGAAATTGATGTTAGAATAGATTTTTTTATTTTGGGTTTTTTAACGCTGACAGGTCTATCGACCCTGTCAGGTTTAATGATATAAAATAGGAAACAGTATCTGACCTGTCAGCGTGCAAAGCACCTGACAGCGTCAAAAGATTAAGTCAATTAATCGAAATAAAAAAAATCTAAACTTCAATTAATTTAATCTTTTAATTTTATTATATCTGCCTTATCAGTCCCACCATCATAAAAATAAAAAATAATTCCATTGCCTTCCGGATATTTTTTTCGTGCTTTTTTAATTAAATTATTTCTAATATCCTGATATTGCCCACTGCCCCATGTCCCGCTACATTTTATGGTTGCTATATACTTATATTCTTTTACAGGAGTTGAATTTACAAATATATAAAACCCGCTGATCTGGTCAACTTCTGCCGTTTTGTTTTTAACTATATAATCACCAACTGGCGAAAATGATAAAGCAATGCTTAAAACAAAGCCTGCTAAAATTCCCAATATTACTTTTTTCATAATAATATAAGTTTTAAATGATTAATAAAAAAATATTTAAGCAAATATAATACAATTTTTATTTTTAAATCCGATTGCCTTATCAAATTTTGAAAAACAAATAGTTACACCATTTTTGCACATTTAGTCCGAGTCCGTGTGTTCGTGTAATGGCTTGATTTATTGCCTCTTAAAACATTATTTAATTTTATTTTCTTCATATCGTTTAAAATTGATGTATTTGTGTTAATTTAAGTCCCTGATTATCAGATATAGGTTTTATAATATTTGTCTTATAATATATATTATGTTAAATAGCAAATATTAAATAAAAGGAGAATAATTATAAAACTACTCTCCTTTTTCAAAAAATTATAAAAAAATTATTTTAATTCTTGTATCTTGGCATTAACAACTTTTAATTTATCATTCATTTTTAGGCGTGTATAAATTTCTTTTAATGATACTAAAGTATTTATATCATCAGGTTGCATTTTAAGGGCTTTTTCAAGGTATGGTAAAGAATTTTTTAATAAATTATCTGCTTCATCCTTTTTTTTCTGATATTCATCAACAGCATCCAATGGTAATTTATTAGCTTCATTAATTACGTCTGACGCTTTATTTACATACAAAGCACCTAAATTGTAATTTGGTTCAAAATAATCAGGTTTTAATTTAATAGCTTTCATATAAGCATTTTCTGCTTTATCAAAATCTCCTAATGCATCATAGTTTGTAGCAACAGCATAATAAATTGTAGGATTTGTTGTATCTTTTTGTATTGCAAGCTCTAAATTGCTTAATGCTTTTTCTGTTTCTCCTGTTGAAAGATATATATTGGTTTCAGTTATTATAAGGCTAAAATCGTCAGGGTATTTTTCTCTGCCTTCCATCACAATTTCCAATGCTTTTATAGTATCGTTTTCACTTTTATAAATATTTGACAGAGAGGAATATATCGTGGGTTTGTTATAGTTTAAATTAATTAAGTACTTAAGAAATTCTATAGTTTTATCGTAATTTTTTGCAAGCTCGGCTGAAATTGCCGCATTATAAATTGCTGTTGTGTCGATTTTGCCTGTAGTTTTATTTATTTCAAAAGCTTTTTCAAAATATTGCATTGATTTATTATAATCATTAATATTGTAAAAACTCGCAGCTTTGTTATAAAATTCCTCACCACATAATAAAATACGAGGTGATAATTCATTAAAATATTCCTTTTTCTTATCAAGTTCTAAACATTTATTATAAGCTTCATAAGCTTTTTGTAAAGCATCAGGGTCAAGGTTTTTATATTTTTCATCCTGAGTTCTTGCAATGTCAAGATATATATTTCCCCTGTAATACCATGTTCTTGCATCATTAATTGTACTTGCATTTTCTGATGCTTGATCAATATACTCCTTTGCTTTATCTAATTTCCCGCTTTTATGATAATTAAAAGCACTTGTTCTTTTATTTTTTTGAGCATTAACTATGGTAACTGACATCAGTATAACCAACAAAAAAATTAATTTTTTCATCATATAATAATTTAATTGTTTATAAATATTGTTATTATTTTTCGTAGCAAATATACATTTTTTATAAATTCATAAAGTCAAATTAATA
>JAIOSH010000051.1 GCA_021107685.1 Bacteroidales bacterium
GCAACTGACAGAATAAAAGCGTAAAAAAAGATATCAGCACTCAGTTTTGTATGATAAACATATCCGTTGAGCCAGTGATCCATTGCCAGCCATGCAAAAGGATATGCTATAATGTTTGCAATGATTACCCATTTCATAAAATCTTTTGCTACTAATGATATGACTCCTGAAACAGATGCTCCCAATACTTTCCTGATACCAATTTCTTTGGTTCTTTGTTCAGCCATAAATGCTGCCAGACCAAACAAGCCGAGGCACGAAATGAAAATAGCAAGTAAGGCAAAATACCCGATTATCTTTGTTAGCCTTGCTTCGTCCGTATAATAATCTTTATAAACATCATCTAAAAATTCATATTTAAAAGGGTATCCTGTATTGATTTTCCCCCAGGTTTTCTGTACATATTCAATTGTCTGCTCCTTATTAGCTGAAGCAATTTTTATGTACATATACCTGCATATTTCAGGATTATAGAACAGAATTAACGGGTCTATGGAGTATTGCATCGGAAGAAAATGAAAATCTTCAACCATACCGATAATTTTATATTTGTCATCGCCTGATTTAAGCCATTGCCCGACAGGTTCTTTCATATCAAATATTTTTGCTGCTTTTTGGTTGATGACAATAGCAGCACTGTCTGTTTGAATATTTTGTTTGTAATATCTTCCTGAACTTAGTTTCATATTCAGTGTTTCAATGTAATCGGTACCTGTATAGCCAAAACCAATTAATACGTCATCTTCAGGGTTTTTACCTTCCCATTCAAAACCTCCGCCATTGCTTCCTATCATAAACGGAAGGTGGCTTGCCCTTGTAATATTTGTTATATTAGGGTTTTGCTGAAGCTCTGTTTTAAATACTGTAAATTTTTCTTTAGAATCTCCTCTTAAAACAATAAGCATTATATCTTCCGTATCCATTCCAAGTTCTTTATTTTGGACATAAGAGAGTTGTTTGTAAATAACTATAGTGCTGATGATAAGAAACACTGAAAGTGCAAATTGAAAAACAACGAGTATTCTTCTGAAGTAAAAATTTCCTTTCCCTTTATGTGATCCGCTTTTCATTGCTTTTACAGGATTGAACGAAGATAGATAAAAAGCCGGATAACTGCCTGCCAACAGCCCGACTGTAAAAATAATTATGATAAACCCAAACCACATCTTAATATCGGTATAATCTATGATAAGTTTTTTTTCTGAAATATCATTAAAAAAAGGAAGCAGGATATGAACAAGGATTAGTGAAACCCCAAAAGCAAAAACCGTAAGTATCATTGATTCACCGATAAATTGTCGTATAAGGTTGTTCCTGTCGGCTCCTACGGTTTTTCTGATGGCAATTTCCCTGCTGCGCTTTGCCGAACGCGCTGTGGAAAGATTCATAAAGTTTATGCAAGCAATAAGCAAAATAAAAACCGCAATAGCAGAAAAAATAAAGATATACTGAATATCTCCCTTTCCACCCGACCATGAATACAAATGAACATTTTTCAGAGGGAATAAAAACAGGTCAACTTTTTCTCCTTCATCTACTTCGGCTTTTTTTCGAATTAAGTAATCTTTAATTTTTTCATTTACCTTTTTATAATCAGTTCCTTCTGTTAGTTCAACGTAAACAAAATAGGAATTCCATCCATACCGACTGAGATTGTGTCCGAACTTTTTAATATATTCAAATGGAATGCACATGTCGAAGCGAAATGATGAATTAGTGGGAGTTTCCTTAATAATCCCGGTTACTTTAAAGCTGTGTTCATTATTTATTTTAATGACCTTTCCAATAGGATATTCTTCTCCAAAGTATTTTTTTGCCATTTTATCTGTAATCACTATTGAGTTCAGGTCGTCAAAGACATGCTCAGCATTGCCTGTTAGAAATTCGAAAGTAAACATTTCAAAAAGTTCAGGGTCGGCAAGGCGGAAGTATTCGGTAAATTTCTTGTCTTCATAACTAACTACTCCTGACAAAACATAATACATAAATGAATTGTTAATTTCCGGAAAATCAGCCCGGATATCTTTTGCAACGGGTCCGGGCATACACGGAGTAGTGAGAGGTCCGGTGGAATAATATTGTGTCTGTACTAATCTGTACAAACGGTCGGCTTTTACGTTAAATCTATCATAGCTCAATTCGTGATTAACCCACAGGAATATCAGGATGGCACAAGCTATACCGATAGCCAGTCCCGAAATATTGATTATTGAAAATCCTTTTTGCCTGACCATGTTCCTTATGGTGATGATAAAATAGTTTTTGAACATAATACCTGAAAATTTAAATTACTCCGTAGCTCCGTAGGAGTGCCTACATTTCGACTACGCTCAATGTGCACGCTCAGTGTGAAAAGTGCCTAAAGTTATTTGTTAAAAGTTAAAATGCTGAATTTATAATAATCAATTTGCTAAAAGACTGTAGCTATGTTGATATATATCCTTTTATTAAACTTTAGGCACTTTTTACTTTTTATGCTGAGCGTAGTCGAAGTATAGTTAACTTTAAGTACTTATTTGTTACCTTTTTTATATTATGACTATAAATAATTAAAATTGTTACAGCTTATTTTTATTTTTTTAAATTTGTAGAAAAAAACTATAAGTATTTATTTCGTTAAAGAAAACATATTATTAATCAGTCCACATGCTTAACAAAAAACACTATAATAAACAAAGGCGAAATAATACGCATAGTGTAGTAATTATTTTGAAGTTGTGGTGCATTAAGAAAACAAAAACATGAAACGATTATCATTTTATTTTTTCATCGTATTTTACGTGAATTCCATGCATCCGGAATCTGTTTTAGCAGATACCATCCCGGATAGCACTCAAATTTATGGGATTTGGAATATTGAAGGATCTCCATATGTCATCATGGGACTGGCAAACATCCCACCGGATTCTACCCTTACGATCGAGCCGGGGGTCCGCGTTGAATTCAAGTCTTCCACAAACGACAGTGCCTTTGTAATTCAGTACCTGGATATCGGATGGATCAAGGCAAATGGGAAAATGATTGCACTGGGAACGGAATCTGATTCAATTATTTTTACATCGTCAGGAGAAGGGTGCTGGGGAGGAATTCATATTGAATATTCTTCCGAAAGTAGCCATTTTAAATATTGCAATATAGGGAAATGCAGAACTATAAATGATGAAACAATACCCGGCGAAAACTATGTGGGAGGTTTGACATTTAAAAACACTCAGGCCGTGATCGAAAACTCAGACCTTTCACACAACTACATCGGTGTATTTGCCTGGAATTCAGAAATTATTTTGACCCAAAATAGAATCAATAATAATATAACTGGGGCAGATTATTTTGAATCATCAGGAAAAGTCTCATCCTCATTATTTAGTGACAACTATGACTATGGGATCGTTTCCCACACCTCTTCGGTGAATATGGAAAGTAATATAATCGAAGAGCAATTGCAGGGAATACATTCCTATGAATCCTACGACACCATCATCGGAAATGTAGTACGGAACAATTTATGGGGCGGAATTGAAATTACTCGTTGCAATCCTTTGGTATTCAGAAATGTTATTTACGGCAGCAATTCCGGTATCCGTTGCAATGGGAATCCAAGGATAGTTAACAACACCGTCATCAATAACAATTATTTCGGCATCTACTGCAACTGGCATGCGAAACCAATCCTTATCAACGATATCATTTATGGGAACGGCAGTTTGATCAATTACGATGCAGATGATACGGTGGTTTTCGCAAACTGTCTTTTACAGGTTAATACCCTACCCGCCGATCTGATTGATGCTGGAGGCAATATTTTCAATGAAGATCCATTGTTTTTTGATCCTGGCAATGAAGACTTTTCCTTGAGTGCAGGTTCGCCTTGCATCAACACTGGCCTCGCCTATTTTGAGTGGGACGGAGAGGTGATGCTCAACCTTGATCCAGGTCAATACACAGGGATTGCCCCGGATATTGGAGCCATTGAATCGACCGTAGTAAGTATAAAAGAAGACTTCTCCATGTGGCAAGGACAAAACCGGATGATTGTATATCCAAATCCATCAACGGGAGGGATGATCAGAATTTATTATCAGGGAGCAGAAACAGCAAAGGGGTACATTGTTGTTCTGAATTCAATGGGGTATCCGCTACTTAAGCAGGAAATATATGGAGCTGAAAATGTGATCAACATTAGCAACTTGTCTTCTGGAATCTATATTGCAGTAATTTATGAGAATAGGAAGGCCATTGGGCAGACGAAGATTGTAGTGCAGTAATCCCGGAATCTGGGAAAAAACCTTGTTGAATAAAAATAATAAAAACAAATGATATAATAACGCACCAACAATGGCTAATAAAGGCTCAAAAACAAACGGGCGACAAGTAGTAAAATGAAACGAATTACAATAAAAAATACAACAGTGCTGGTTGAAACTTATGTGGGTAATAATACCCGCCAGTTTTTAGCCCAAACGTCAGTCTGTTTAAAAACTATTAAAAAGCAATTATTTTGACAAAACAGCAAAATGTATAATATTAAAAAACAGCTATTTAGAAAATTTTAGATTGAGAATAAATAATAATATTCAGGGTTTTTAGACAGACTGCCGTTACGCTACATTTATTAGAACACTTTAAAATTTAATTGCCATATAGGGCAACATTTAAAAATTTATTATATCTTTGCAAAAAGAAAAGATATATGGATAAAAGATATGAAGTTTTCTTATCACCGGAAGCACAGACTTTTTAAAATAATTTAGGATTAAAAGAACAACGAAAAATTGACTTTATAATTGACAAAATAGAATTTAATCTTTTTGGAGATTGGTTTAAAAAATTATCAGGGTCGAAAGGAATTTGGGAATTGGTTGTTGATTTCAGAGGTGTTTTTCATCGACTATTATCATTTTTTGATACTATAGAACCGAATGACCCATTAATAATTGTAACTTACGGTTTCAAGAAAAAAACAAACAAGACACCGAAAAAAGAAATTGAAAGAGCCGAAACATTTAAAAATAATTATTTTTCAGAACATAAAAAATAAATACTAAAATGGATAAAAGACGAGAAAAATTAAAAAAAATGGGGTTTGTGTCCCACGATGAACTTAAAGACAAAGTTTATGGGCTGAAAGGGAGTGAAACCAGAGAACAATATGAAAAAGATTTGAAAATTGAATTAATTGGGGACTTTTTGAAGAAACTGAGAAAGCAAGAAAATTTGACTCAAGGACAATTAGCAAAATTAATGAATATTGACAAGTCTTATATTTCAAAAATTGAGAATAACTTGAAAGAAACAAAATTTGGAACAATACGAAAATATGTTGAAGCATTAAAAGTAAATAAGATGTCATTGAAACTGGAATTTGACAATGGGAATTCAGAGGTACTACAACTGATTTAATTCAATTAACAATGAAAACGCAGCTTAACAGCACCTCATAGCCCATGCCGCACATTGTGGTTATCTACAAAATGAGCGGTAAGTTTTAACGATATTGAAAATTTATGTACATTCACTGGTAAATGCGGCTACGTCCCATAGCTGTAAACCGTTATAGGCAAATTATAATAATAAAAGAAAGATGAAAATTAATTTAACCCTTTTTTTAGCTGTTATTGTTGTATTAGTTTCTTGTAATAAAAAGGAAGACAATGAAATAAGCATTAATGTATCTACCTTGACAAACAAATGGTGGGAAATTAAATGTATTGATTTAGATCAAAGTCATGCACAAACAACAATAATTGGCGGTCTTGATTATGGAAAATTTTATTTTAACAGTAACGGAACTTACACGAGAAAAACAGATTCTCCCCAATTGGAAATATGTCATCCAATTGATTCTGTTTTTACTTATGTCATAAATTCGAGTTCTGGTTCTAACTGGGGTATTCCTTTTGGAGAGATATATGGTTTCTCAACAGATTCGATCTGGACTATTAATAGTAACATCATTACTATCAATCAATGGGGAAGTTGGCAAATAATTGAACAGAATAATTCTAGAATAACCTTAAAATCAAGCCGAACTAATTATCTCTATGAATATACTATAATTGAAGAATAAATCTGCCTATAATATATTTGGGTTTTAAACATTTTTTATTTTAGGCACTGATTAGTAACAATTTTTTTAATGATAATTATTAATAAAAATATACCAACAAAATCCTCTAATAAAACAGCACTAATATTAATAGCTTTTTGTTTTATTAATGCATTTTCCAAAGCACAATGTTTTGATACAAATACTACATTTAATGTTGGTGAAAAAATTACATACGAGGTTGCATACAATTGGGGGTTTCTATGGGTTAATGCAGGGGAGGTCTTTTTTAAGGTTGATAGTGTTGTTAAAAATAACAAGCATTTATATCATTTTAAAAGCATGGGTGAAACATATAAATTTTATGACTGGTTTTTCAAGGTCAAAGACAATTACGAATCTTATGTTGAAATAAAAACATTAAAACCTTTGAATTTTATCAGAGATACTTACGAAGGTGGTTTTACCGTAAATAATAAATATATTTTTGATCATGATAATAAGCTCATCTATACTTTTACTCAAAATTCAGACAAAGCATATACAGAAGATACTCTAAAATTTCCTGATTGTACTTTTGACGTTTTAAGTGCAGTTTATTACACACGAAATATTGATTTTTCCAAATACTGCATTGGTGATAAGATACCCATATCATTTATTATTGATAATGAAATTTATGAATTATATATAAGGTATTTAGGTGAGGAAATTATTGAGAACAGGGATAAACAGAAATATAAATGTATTAAATTTAAAGCCATGCTGGTTGAAGGGACAATTTTTAGCGGTGGCGAGAATCTGACTGTTTGGGTTACTAATGATAAAAATAAAATACCGGTCTTTGCCGAAGCAAAAATTTTAATAGGTTATGTAAAAGCTTATCTTACATCTTTTGAAGGATTAAAACATGAGATGACATCAAAGATAAATGAGTAAAAGAGCTAATGTTCTGAAATCATTAAAATAAGGGATGCTCAAAGAAAAAATTATTAATTATTCAACAGTGTTAATCTGTATTAATTTGTGTAATCTGTGGCAAAATCAATCAGGGTATCTCTGCGTCTCTGCATCTCTGCGTTTAGAATATTTATTTGATTGAACGCAGAGACGCAGAGAAAAATAACCATTATTTGCCATTAATTACCTATTACCCACTGCCTACTTGCCCACTGCTACTGCCTACTGCTACTGCCTACTTCTTCAGCCGTTGCGAGAACTCATAAAGACTCTTAAAATAATAATCAATAATATCCTGATTCTTATTAATAATATCCAAATCTGATGAGATTAAGATAGTTTTCATCTTTGCTTTTCTCCCGAATTGCATATCTGAAACAGAGTCTCCAACCATAACGAATTTTTTTAGATTAATATCAGGAAAATCCTTTTTGGCTTGTAAAGCCATTCCTATATCAGGTTTGCGTAAAATATTATTTTCTTCTTCTTTATATGGACAATAGTAAATTTTATCAATTCTGCCGCCGTTTTTTTTAATTTTTTCAATCATTTTAAAATGTATGATATTCAGATCATCTTCGGTCATTAAGCCTTTGCCAATACCCTGCTGATTTGAAACAATGAAAATTTTCCCAAAGATATTTGATAAATAATTTAATGCTTCCAAAACACCATTGATAAACTCAAAATTATTCCAGTTTTTTATGTAATCATTATCAATTTTTTTATTTATCACCCCATCTCTGTCGAGAAATAATGTCCATGTATTATCAACCTTAATATTCAAATTGTTTAAATTCATTCTGTGCTTTTTGGTAATCTTCGGGAATGCCAATATCTAAAAAATATTCTTTACTAAGCATCCCATATATATCTTTTGTTTTATATATCTTTTCAAAACAATCTTTTTCAATAGAGAATTTATCAGGTAAATTTATATCAAGAAAGAATTTTTTATTAATTAAATAAATGCCCCCGTTAATTAAACCTTTTCCTTTTTTTGAATTTTTTTCCATAAAGTCAATTATTCTATTATCATCAGAAAGTTTAACCGTACCAAAACGCTCTATATTTTCGAGTTCCCTTAATACAATGCTTAGTTCAGAATGTTTTGCTTTGTGAAAATCAGATAATTTTTTCAAATTAACCCTGAATAATGTATCACCATTAAGAACAAAAGCAGAATTGCTTTTTACGAGCTTAAAGGCTTTTTTTATACCACCGCCGGTTCCTAAGGGTTTGTTTTCAATAGCATAATCCAATTCTATTGAATTGAATTTATTTTGGAAATGTTTTTGTATGATTTCTTTTTTAAATCCAACGGATAATATTACACGTTTAATTTTATAAGTTTCAAGATATTTTAACTGGTATTCAAGAAAAGGCTTGTTGTTAATTAAAGCCATTGATTTGGGAACTTCATTTACAA
>JAIOSH010000197.1 GCA_021107685.1 Bacteroidales bacterium
ATGTTAGTTACGCCACCACACAAATAGGCATCAGTGGTTTTTACAACGATAACGGAACATATAGAAGGAATTTATTGGCAGCCAGGGTTTCGGTAGGTTCTTCCAACACTTTTAATAAGGTCCATTTTGTGATATTAAAATCAACTGACGATACCAATTCTATTAGATACGGAGGACAGGCAAGTCAAAACATTACATTTGGGATTGATGTCGATTTTAAAAGTAAAAACAAACGATTACATCTTAATGCAGGGATTGCAGTTGCATTTACAACAAGAGATATCCGTTACGGTATTGCTTCGGCTGAAACTATTTATGCACTTTATGGTATTGAATTGCCGGTTGATCCGTATAAGTTTAGAAAGTTATTAGTTTACAATTCAACTTCCACAATGCCTGCTTTTACATATTTCCCATTTTTATCCTATTATCTTAAACCTGAATATCGTATTGCCAACCAAAGAATAACAGCCGAGGTTCGTAGAATTGGATCCGATTTTCAGTCATTCGGAAATCCTTATTTAATAAATGACAGGTTCATCGTTTCCCTAACCGACCGGATGCGGTTTTTAAAAAATCGTTTATTTATTCAAATCAGGTTCAGGCACTTTAATAATAATCTATCAAAAAATAATTCGGTAACATTTAACACTGATATGGTGGATGTCTCCTTTAATTATTTAATTAAACAAAATCTGCCACGGCTTAATGGTGGTTTTAGAAAATACTTCAGATCGGGAAAACATAAAGACACAAAAGAGAAGTATCGTGAATATCAAATTTCAAATTATTATGCCGGTATTATTTACTCTTTGAATAAGTTGGAAATAAACTCTACCCTTACCTTAAATTATAACCTTAACCAACGTAATTACATGAAGAAACAGCAATCTGTTTCATCTCATTCCATTTATGTTAACCTGGGTCAGGATTATTCTTTTGGATTAATGCTAAATCTGCAATATAACTTTATGTTGCTTACTAACGATACTTCCAATTTCAGTAAAAATAATACTTATGGGATACGAATAGGTTATCATACAAAAAGCAATAAATTGCGTTTTTCGTTGGGTCTTATGAGAGTTCATTCAATAGAGACAATATGGTTTCCCGAATCGGAAAGAAGTTCCATAAGTGCAATTATTAATTATGAAATTCTTAAAAACTTCACCATAAAACTCGAAGGGGGAAAATCGGATTATATTGAATCGAACAGTACAAACAGAAATTATAATGAACTCTGGGGGCAAATAGGTTTGAGGTATAGGTTTATGAGGTAAACTGTTTAATTTATTTTCAAAGCTATACCCGAAAGCTTATATTCCGAATACAACATAAATTCATAACCCGTCATTGCGAAATACTGTTAGGTGGGTTTGTGGGGAAGAGTATTGTGGCAATCTGTTTACGTTTATTGCTGTCTTTCATAGTTAACAGATTGCCACAGCATACCATCCCGCAAGGGCCAACCTGTCGATGCTTCGCAATGACGTTGTAGTTTTTAGAATTCCATCCCACGAGGCTAGCTTGTCAATGTGTCGCAATGACGGGACATTTATTGATTTTTCCTTTTATAGAAAAAGAATACTATACTTAGTATTGGAAAAACAAGCAGTAAATACCAATAATTTGAAGTGTCATTTGAAAAATCTATAACATCATTTTTCCCAATATATACAAAGCCTCCCCAGTAATATGGTGTAGCGAATATTTTGTCCGATTGTTCGATGTAATCTAATTTTGCCAGTCGTAGGGCTTCATTTCTCAAATATCCTTTTTTCAGGTAATTGTAAAAATTTTGCATGATCTCTGAAGTGGACTTATCGTTTACATTCCACAGACTCATTGCTACTCCGGGAACACCTGCATAAGAAAACCCCCTTGCAAGGCTCATAATTCCTTCACCGTTTTCCAGCTTGCCAATCCCTGTATTGCAGGCACTTAAAACAGCCATTTCCGAACCGAAGTTAAGGTTGAATAAATCATAAATTTTCAACACGTTTGCATTCGGGGAAGCCTCGGGATAAAAAAACAAACACGATTCCAAAGGTTTTTTGTCATCAACAAACCCATGGGTGGCGATGTGCAAGATTTTATAATCTTTAACTTCTTGAAGAAAATTTTGCCTTGTGGCCTGGATGCCTTCATATATTTTCCCTCCGATAAGTTTTTTTATGGATTCCACTTCCTGTCGGGAGGAGGGAAGTTTGGACAGTTTGAGGGTATCGTGATTGAAAATATAATCCTCCGAAGTTTCCGTTTCCGTAAAAGGTGCTATTCCAAAGAAATTGTTCTTTGCATGGCATTTTAATGTATTGAGTAATTCCAAATGTATGGTGACGGAATTTCCATAATTAATAGGATATTTTTTTATCAAATAAGGTAAATTCCTGAAGTCTAAAATCGAATCATATATACGTTCTGTTAAAAGTACTTCAAAAGGAATATATCCGAGTTTGCCATCAGGAATAATGATTAAATCCTGGTCGCTGATTCTTTCTTCAACCGGTTGAAGGAGTATGTTGAATAAACGGTATGCAAGTTTGCAATACATCTGTGATGTACTGCTGTTGATAGTATTAACACTCAGATGTGATAATGTATTTCGTAATTCATAAACGAGATGATCCAATGAGTCAACACTTACTTTGGTTATGGACAGATTTTTTTTGGTAATAGTGATGATGAAGAGCAATGAATCAGCCTCAACATATTCTATAATTGCCGTGCCGGGAGAAAGGGCTTTTTGCGCTTCCGCGGATGAGAGAATGGATGTGTTGTATTTAAGAAGGAAATAATTTTTATAATTCTTTTCAAAAACTTTAATCAGGCTATCATAAGAGAGGTTCAATGATGAAAATTCTTTCTCAAGTGTTTTTATCCTTTCCTTATTCCTTTTTCCTTTGTGAAATATCTCTGCCTGCCTTTTTTGGTCACATTTCCGAAGTCTTGATTTTAATTCTTTTTCCTGTTGCATGAGGCTGTCGAGAATACCGGAAAAAGTTTGCGATCTTGATTCCATGATTGCTTCTACCAAAACATTTGCCTTGTTTTTCTCAGCAAAATAAAAGGCCTCATCAATATAGTATTTATTTTTGGTTATTTCATAAATCTTGTATGATATTTTAACTGCTTCCTTATAAACTTCAGAGACAGAATTGCTCAAAACCAACATTGATCCCTTTGATTTGTAACTTTTACGCAAATCATCAACTAAAACGGAGATGTTTTTATAAACGGAAATTGCATTTATCAAATCTGTAGTATCGTTAGAAATTTTTTCATAACGGCTTATAAAGACACTTGCCTTTTCTGAAAGTATTGACAATTGTTTCCCGTCGCTAAGGATTTTTCCATCATAAGTATTTGCTATTAAAGCTTTTTCTAAATAACTTAGAGCTTTATTATAGTTTTCCATTATTTTATTAATATTACCGTAATTCAGATAGCAAGTCGCTATTTCAGGATGATATTCACGATAAATTTCTGTCCTTATATTCAAGGTTTTTGAATAATAATAAAGTGCTTTGTCAAAATCTTGTTTTTCTTTATAAATATTCCCAATATTATTATAACACATCGCAATATCAGGATGTTTCTCTTTATAAATGCCGGAATATATTTCTAAAGCCTTATTGTAATAACAAAGCGCCTCATTATAATTGCCTTCAATTCTGTTTATCATTCCCAGATTATTATAACTTTCCGCAATATCCGGATGATTTTTTTCCAGGTTTTTTAATCGCAAGTCAAGGGCTTTTTTATGATATTCCTGAGCTAAAGAAGAATTGCCCTTATTTAAATACATTAATCCAAGATTATTGTATTTTTTTACCAACAATACCGAATCAACCGGTGTGTTTTTAAGTGTAATATTAATAGCTTTTTCTGAATATTTTAAAGCCTGATCATAATCACCTTTTTCTTTATAAACAAAAGAAATATTATTCATAATGCTTGCAATATCGGGATGAAGACTATCCAAAACAATCTCACAGATCTTCAGAGCTTTTTTATAATACTCCAGGGATTTATTGTAATTGCCTGTATTTTTGTTACATACTCCTAAAATATTGTAGCCTTTGGCAACATCATGACTCTGTTTACCATAAATTATTTCCCATCGTTTAATAGCCTCCTGTTCCGAAAAACCAGCCTTATAATAATCGCCTTTCCACATATAACTCCGGCATTTTAAATGAAATGTTCTGGCAAGATATTCGTTGTTTTCATCCAAGTGAATTAATCCCAAATCAAGGCTTTTGTTAAAAATCTCAATAGATCTATCATATTCCCTGTTTTTTTGCAAAGAATTACCAGCACCATTCAGGCATGTTACTTCCTGCTCCCACTCTTTATCTGAATGGTAGATTCTTGCTGCCTTTTCATAATTATAAAAAGCTTCATTATATTTTTTGTTGTTGAATAATGAATCGGCTATAAAATGAAATTTATTTTTTAATAAAGAATCGGCACCTGTGGCAAAAAGTGGTTGGTGAAATACAGCAAGAGATGTTAGCAAATATAATAATGTTGCAAGGGTTGGACATCTGTATCTAAATAAAAAAATTGTAAAATATAAATGCATCAGATATCAAATATTTGGATTTTCAAATTTATACAAATTTTTGTATTTTTGCATAA
>JAIOSH010000200.1 GCA_021107685.1 Bacteroidales bacterium
ATTATGCAAGATTAGCAGATTTGGTAAACATAAAAAAATCAATTGAACCCGGCTCTAATGCCTATTCAGATGAAGGTTTACCATTTTTGAGAGTAGCAGATTATAATAAGTTTGGCATTTCTGAACCGCAAAAATGTTTATCAGATTCTTACACCAAAGAAAATGCAGAAAAACTGAGTGAATTAAAACCTAAAGCAGAAACAATTTTATTTTCAAAAGACGGTAGTGTTGGAACCGCATATATGCTTAAAGAAAACATGAATCTGATAACTTCGGGAGCAGTACTTCATCTTACAGTCAAAAATAAAGAACAGGTTTTACCTGAATATTTAACACTTGTTCTTAATTCTCAACTTGTGCAAATGCAAGCAGAAAGAGATGCAGGCGGTTCAATAATTCTACATTGGCGAGTTGGAGAAATTGAAAATGTAATCATTCCAATAATCGACTTAAACATCCAACAACAAATAAGCAACAAAATAGAAGAGAGTTTCCGTTTGAAAAAACAATCGGAGCAATTGTTGGAATTGGCAAAAACTGCGGTGGAAAAGGCTATTGAGGAGGATGAGGGAAATGCGATGAGGTTTATTGAGGATGAAATGAAAAAAATAATACCCAAGCAATGAATGATTTAAAAGCCATAATAAATAAAATAGAATCGGCTGATGCCATAGAAGGTAAAGATGTTGTAAAGGTTTTGGAAGTATTAAAACTATACGATAGATACAAAAACCTTATTGATCCTTACAGGCTAAAAGTTAAACTGTTATGCTCGAAATTGGAAATAAAGTATTCTAAATCAGTTGATATTGAAGAATACACGGATTTTTATCTCATTAGAAGATATGGCTATAATCAACGCATTTTAAATATTGCTGTTTTCAATAAAAAATTAAATCTCAAATTTCAGGATAAATATATTGATATTGAGGAATTTGAAGTGGATGGGCAATTGTTTAATAATGACCTGGCTATTTTAACTAAGAATAAAAGATATGGGGTTATAAATACAAAAAATGAGATAATTATACCTCCCGTATATACCGATATCAATAATCGGTTTTATAAAAAAGATAATGGAAACTTTGGAATTGAATGTACAAAAGGAAAGAAGAGTTATATCTATTCATTTGAGGGTGAGTTAGAGGAAGTTGTAGATAATTCACTATTGAAAAATAAAAACCGAGAACAGCTCAGCATTGGTTATGAATCGTTTTATAAGTTTAAGGTAAAAGGTAAATATGGTTTGTTAGATGAAAAGGGGGGGGAACTGATTCCTCCTGAATATGCCGATATTAAACTATTGGAAGATGTTTATTATATACACACGTATAAAGTATATGCCATTTGTAAAAAATTTAACGGTAAATATAAATTATTTAATATCAGGCAAGAACGCTTTATTGCAGAAGAATGGGATGAATATTTTTTTGATGACGATAAAGAGTTTATTACTTTTAGAAAGGGACTAAGGAAAGGGATTTTTTTCTTTGAAAGAAACCAAATCATTTATCTTGACTTTGATTTCAATATTGATGAAGTGATGTTGTTAGGCGTTTATCCAAAATACTTTTCGTTTTCCAGTCCACAAAGCGGAAAATATGCTATCGCAGGAGGACGTTTGAATTTGCTTACTGAGTTTATATTCGACCATCCGGTTAAAAGGTATGGCTCCAACGGTAGTTTTGAAGTGCAATATAAGAAATATGCAAAAAATGTTTGGGAAAAAACCCAATATAACGAAAGTACATTTTTTAAGATATTCGGCATTAACAGCAGGTATATGAATAAAATTGAGAAAGCCCCCCAAACAAAACCAGATGTGTCAGAATATGAAAACCAAATTAAAATTAATAAGGATGAATTTTTTTTAAGTACACAAGTTGTCGGGACATTTTATGTTTATCGTAAATGGCAAGAGTATCCAAATCTAGATGATGTAGTAATATTAGTTCCTGAGCCGGATAATAAATATGATAAAAACGCTATTGCTGTAAAGTATCAGATAGAGGATAATCTTCAAATGCTGGGTTATATTCCCAAAGAATTGACTCAAACAATACACAAAAGCATAAAAACCAAAACAAAACTTAAAGCGTTAATAGATTATATTGATTACATAGGTGAGGTGCCTTATCTTGAGATTATAATTGTAAAAGCTGATTAATGTTTGTCCATAAAGTCCTCATTAGGGAATATTTTAGATTTTAGAATTGAAATACTAACCTCTTTTTTTATTCAACCGTTAAATAATTTCATCTCACACTTTACCATTAATTATTTGCCGTTAACTCATTCATTGTTGACATCAGCTTGCTATTGTTGTATTTTCGCTCAAAACAATTAAACTATTTATTAATTAAAAATTTAAGTATTATGAAAAAATTAAGTTTATTATCATTAGTCATTGCATTTTTCCTTTTCACAGGAACAATAAATGCACAAAACACATGCATTAGCGATGTGGCACACACAGCAGATGCTTCAGCAGTCTTAGATGTTTACTCTACTTCACTTGGTATGCTTGTACCTCGTTTATCAAGCGCACCTACTACTCCGGCAAACGGATTATTGTATTACAGTACTTCTTCAAACAGCTTCTTCTACAATGCAGGTACTTCAGGAACACCAAGCTGGGCAGAACTTTCTTACGGTAGCCTTTGGTCAAGAAGCGGGACCGATACTTATTTAAGTAATATGGGTGATAATGTGGTTATCGGAACAAATACAAGTGCTCCGGGTTATAAATTTTACGTTTATGGAGCAACTTCACAAATGTCAAGGTTTGACGGACAGGTTGAATTCTGGAATGTTGCCGGAGGCGTAATGGATGCTGATATTAATGATGACGGATTGGGTAATGGTGTTTTTAGTTTATACGATGCAGGAAATACTGCGCAAGTAAGATTACAGTCAGCAGGTAATTCATATTTAAATGGTGGGTGGATTGGAATTGGAACTACAATTCCATTAACAAATATCCACTTATTTGATAATTTTGCCAATCCTATGCCGCAGTTTCTGATTGACCAGCCCGGCGCCGGAAATGCATCGGTGGGTTACGGTATTCCTGGTCGTATTTATTCTGTTGGACTTGTTCAGGATATACAGGGTCTTATGAATGATAACTATAAAATCTGTGACGGACCGACGTTAACTCCACCATTAAACTATTTTGACCTTTCTACAATGATGGAGATACATAATGAAAATACTCAACCAGGTATTATTGATTTTAACCACCAGAGCAGGTCAAGAGCATGGTTAAGTACAATGCAGAATGTTGGTACAGGTTCGTGGGTGCCAATTAATTTTGATACAGATGCAACTGCTTTTAATATGGGACAAAATTTTTCAGGTTATGATGAACATAATGAATTTACAACAGGTGCACCTGCTTTTTTTACAGCAACTGAAGATGGTTTTTATCAGGTAAATTCACGTACAGAATTTGATTTACATGACTTCCAAGATCCTCCTGTTGGAATGCCGGTATATGTTTCAATAGCAATATATGTAAATAGAGGAATGGGATGGGTGCCTTATGCTGAAGGTAATAATTTACAAATATCAGGTAATACCATGCCCGGTGATCAATTTATCTTGCAAATGAATAATGCTCCTAATGTTAGTGATGTTGTTTATCTAAATGCCACTGACCGTCTTCAAATTAGGGTTTTCCAGAATACAGGAATTGGAATTAGTCTTGTGCCTAACTGGGAAAAAACCTATGTTTCAATCCACAAATCAAGTTAATTGTTAATCATATTATATAATTTAAAATGATAACAATCATGAAAACAAAAAAAATAATAGCCCTTTATTTGACCTTATTCCTGACAGGGATAGCCGTCTCAGGCTTCCCACAGGGAATAACAAACAGCGGAGGCTATATAACAGGTTCTTCCACAAGCTATATCAAATTTAGTGGAAGTAGTGATATGACCCTCAAAAGCACCACTGCCGATCGTACTACCTTTGGTAATATGGTAGTTGACTTTACAGGCAGCGGGACTTATAAGTTAACGCTTAAAGATGATTCCTATTTAACCGTAAACGGTACTTTAACAATGAATGATGATTTTGTTTTAGAATCAACATCCTCAAGCACTGCCTCACTTATAACAGGTGGCTCAAATACAGGAAATATTACTGTTCAGCGTTATTTAACCGAGGAGAAATGGCATTATGTTTCGCCTCCTATCAGTAATGCTACCTTAGATGTTTTTCATTTTCCATCCGGACATTCGGATGTTTACGTGAAACGCTGGGACGAGCCTAATTGTCAATGGGTTTATATGTCAACTGTAACCGACCCTCTGAATGTGGAGCAGGGATACGCCGTATGGGTTGATGATAATGTTGTTCAGGATGAAACTATCATATTTAAAGGTAGTTTGAATTCTAATGTTACATCTACATTTAGCCTTACTTATTCATTAGTAGCAACAAATTCTGATACAGGATGGAATCTTGTTGGAAATCCTTATCCGTCTGCATTAGACTGGGATCAAATACCATCAGGAGATAAGGTAAATATAGATAATACTATTTATTACTGGAATCCTGCATCAGGTTCAGGTAATTATTCATATTATGTAGGAAGCGGAACAGCTCCCTGGACAGGCGGAACTTCGGTAAATGACGGAACTAAATATATACCTGCAATGCAAGGATATATTGTTCATTGTAATAATTCGGCAGGTGGTTCAATAAAAATGGATAATACAGCAAGAGTTCATAATTCTCAGGCTTATTATAAAAACACTGATAATTATTCCAATTTTTTAAGACTAAAAGCAACAGGTAATGGATATTGGGATGAACTTATAATAAGATTTTTTCAAGGTGCAACCGAGGGCTTTGATACTGAGTTTGACGCATATAAATTATTCGGTTTAAATGCTGCACCCCAGTTGTACTCTATTAATGGCTACCTAAAACAATGTGTTAATACTTTACCTAAGGTAAGCGATGGTTTGATTATTCCACTCGGTTTTAAAGTCGGAGCAGCAGGAAAATATTCTTTTAGTTCAAGCGGTTTGGAAAGCTTTAACCCAAATATTATTATTTATTTGGAAGATAAAGGAAACGCAACAGGTTTAGATAAAATAATTAACCTGAAACTAAATCCTGTTTACACTTTTTCTGCTAAGCCGAATGATGACCCAGACAGGTTTTTATTGCACTTTTATGACAAAGATATTGATACTGAAGATAATGTTCTTCCTGACAGCGGTTCATCAGGTAATGCTAAAATTTATTCCTATGAGAATAATATTTATGTAAACTTAGCTGCTGATATGTTGGATATTTCAGAAAATTATAATGGAGAAATTGTAGTTTATAACTTAATCGGACAAGAAATTACAAGAAAAACCGTAGAAAATGCTTCATTACACAAAATCAGTATAGATGATGTAAAAGGATATTATATTGTAAAAGTACTTACAAATAATAATATTATAACTGAAAAAGTATTTATAGAATAAATTATTTTTTTGGTTGGTTAATAGGTTTGGTTGAAGAACTCCCGAAATAGCCTGATTATATTATCAGGCTTTTGGGAGTTTTTTTAATTTGATAAAAAAAATCATAATTATTTAGTATCACTCCGTAAAGTCGCATAGCGACAAACTATTTGTAACCCCTGACGGCAGTCAGGGGGGTGATAATGAGGGGGTTATAAAAGTCCCGTAGGGACGACCTATAAAAAATCGGATATTATGGACAGGCACTATTTAATCCCAATCTAATTATTAATGAGCAATTCATATATTTCATTATAAATATTTTCCCATTTTAAATAATTAAGTAAAAAAATATTTTACTTTTGTAAATAGTCTTTTAAATTTTAAAAATTCAGACAATGATAATTGTAACAGGAGCAGCAGGCTTTATTGGAAGCTGTTTAGTCAATAAATTAAATAATAAAGGAATTAAAGATATTATTCTTGTTGATGATTTTTCCAATCCAATTAAAAATAAAAATATTGAACATAAAATCTACCGTCAAAAAATCAACAGAAATGAATTTTTTAAATGGTTTAAGGAAAATCATAGAAATATTGATTTTGTTTTTCATATAGGTGCAAGGACAGATACAACCGAATTTAATGTTGAAATTTTTAATAAACTGAATCTTAACTATACCAAAACTATGTGGAATGCCTGCATTGAATATGAATTACCGCTTATTTATGCTTCATCAGCAGCAACTTACGGATTAGGTGAATTAGGATACAATGACGACCATGATATCATTGAAAAGCTAAAACCATTAAACCCTTACGGCAATTCAAAAAATGAATTTGATAAATGGGCTTTAAAACAGGAAAAACAGCCTTATTTCTGGGCAGGTTTAAAGTTTTTTAATGTCTATGGCCCAAATGAATACCATAAAGGAAGAATGGCATCTGTAATAATTCATGCTTTTGAACAAATAAATAAAACCGGAAAAGTAAGGCTTTTTAAATCGCATAATCCAAATTATGAAGATGGTAAGCAATTGCGTGATTTTATTTATATTAAAGATGTTGTAGATGTTCTTTATTTTTTAATGAAACATAAAAAAGATTCGGGATTATATAATCTCGGAACAGGCAAAGCACGAGCTTTTCTTGATCTGGCAAAAGCAACTTTTAAATCTCTTCACAAGCCCGAAAAAATTGAATTTATTGATACGCCATTGGATATACGTGACAAATATCAATATTTTACAGAAGCTAATATGAATAAATTACATTCTATAGGTCATACACTGCCTTTTTATTCTCTTGAAGAAGGAATTGAAGAATATGTGCAGGGATATTTGGTAGGTAATAATTATTATTAGAATAAAAGTACTAAAAACAAAAGCCTGAAAAATTGGAATTTTTCAGGCTTTTGTTTTTTTATGTTGCCCGACCAGGGATCGAACCTGGACTCTTCTGATCCAGAATCAGATGTGTTGCCAGTTACACCATCGGGCAAATTTTTTACTTATTCATTTTAGCCCATGTATTACGTAAAGTAACAGTACGGTTAAATACAAGCTTATCACTAATTGAATCCTGATCAACACAGAAATAACCCAATCTCTGAAACTGGAATTTATCACCGTGTTTTATATTTTTCAAGCTAGGTTCAACCAAGCAGTTATCGGGAATTTTTAATGAGTCAGGGTTTAAAAATTCTTTAAAGTCTCTGTCCTTTTTACCTGCGGGGTCTTCATCGTTAAAAAGCCTGTCATATAATCTTACTTCTGCCCGGATGGCATGTTTTGCAGAAACCCAGTGCAGAGTTCCTTTTACCTTACGCTGACTTGTAGCTGAACCACTTTTAGTATCGGGATCGTATGTACAATGTAATTCAATTATCTCGCCTGTTTTTTCGTTTTTAATATAATTTTCACATTTAATAATATAAGCACTTTTTAACCTTACCTCACGGCCTGGTCCCAGCCGAAAATATTTTCTTGAAGGGTTCTCCATAAAATCTTCTTGTTCAATATATATTTCGCGGGAAAAAGGAAGTTTTCTTGTTCCCATGCCAGGGTCTTCAGGATTATTTTCTGTTTCAAGCTCTTCTGTCTTGTCTTCAGGAAAATTTGTAATAACTACTTTCAGGGGATTTAGTACAGCCATTACACGTGGTGCTTTTTTATTCAGATCTTCACGTACACTATGTTCTAAAAGTGCAACATCAATTATGTTCTCTCGTTTAGCAATACCAATTTTTTCTGCAAAATTACGAATAGATTCCGGTGTATAACCTCGTCTTCGTAAACCTGAAACAGTAGGCATTCGCGGATCATTCCAGCCGGTAACATATCCTTGTTCAACCAATTCCAGAAGCATACGTTTACTCATCACCGTATAACTTAGATTTAAACGTGCAAATTCTATTTGTTGAGGACGATAATTACCGTTTATCAATTGATCCAGAAACCAATCATATAAAGGACGATGAACTTCAAATTCTAGTGTACAAATAGAATGTGTAATACCTTCTAAATAATCGGACTGTCCATGTGTAAAATCATACATTGGATAAATGCACCATTTATCACCTGTGTGATTATGAGGAGTATGTAAGATACGATACAGAACAGGGTCGCGCAAATGCATGTTGGGAGAAGCCATATCAATTTTTGCCCGTAAAACACGAGAGCCATCAGGAAATTCTCCGGCATGCATACGCATAAAAAGATCAAGGTTCTCCTCTATTGAACGTTTTCTGTATGGACTTTCCTTACCCGGTTTAGTAGGTGTTCCTTTCTGTTCACTAATTTGCTCAGAATCCTGATCATCTATATAAGCTTTTCCATTCTCTATCAGTTTTATTGCCCATTTATATAATTGCTCAAAATAATCTGAAGCATAATAAAGCCTGTCCTCCCAATCAAATCCGAGCCAATGTATATCTTCAATAATAGAATTAATATATTCTTCTTCTTCCTTAGTAGGGTTTGTATCGTCAAAACGCAAATTGCAAAGCCCATTATATTGTTTTGCAAGACCAAAATTCAGGCAGATGGATTTAGCATGTCCGATATGAAGATAACCATTCGGTTCAGGTGGAAATCGTGTATGAACCCTGCCTTGGTTCTTGTTATTCTTTAAATCTTCTTCAATAATATTTTGTATGAAATTAAGGGAAGTATCAGAATTTAGATTTTTATTCTCTACTCCCTTTTTTTCTTTTGTTCCTGTTGCTGTTATTTTCATTAAATAATACCTAATTCTTTTCCAACTTTAGTAAATGCAGTAATTGCTTTATCAAGATGTTCTTTTTCGTGTCCTGCTGAAAGCTGTACCCTGATTCTTGCTTGCCCTTTAGGTACAACCGGGTAATAGAATCCAATAACATAAATGCCTTCATCTAATAATTTTGCAGCAAAATCCTGTGATAATTTAGCATCATAAAGCATAATAGCTACAATTGCAGATTTAGTCGTCTTAATATCAAAACCGACATCTTTCATTTTATTGTAAAAATAATCTGTATTCCAATGCAATTTATCCTGTAATTCAGTTGTTTCGCTCATCATATCAAACATCCTGATTCCTGCATTTGCAACCATAGGTGGTATTGAGTTTGAGAATAAATAAGGACGTGATCTTTGTCTAAGTATTTCAATAATATCTTTTCTGCCTGTTGTAAAACCTCCAATAGCACCACCAAAGGCTTTTCCTAATGTACCTGTAATAATATCTATTTCTCCTCTGATATTAAATAATTCAGTAACACCTCTGCCTGTTTCACCAACAACACCCGCAGAATGACATTCATCAATCATTACCAGGGCATCGTATTTTTTAGATAATTCGTTGATTTTATCCATTGGAGCAACATTTCCATCCATTGAGAAAACGCCGTCAGTAACAATAATTCTAAAACGCTGTGCCTGGGCTCTTTTCAATTGTTCTTCAAGGTCTTCTATGTCTGCATTTTTATAACGATATCTTTGTGCTTTACAAAGTCTTACACCGTCAATAATTGATGCATGATTCAAAGCATCGGAAATAATCGCATCTTCCGCTGTTAATAAAGGCTCAAATAAACCTCCGTTTGCATCAAAACACGCTGCATAAAGTATAGTGTCATCAGTGCCAAAGAAATCAGCAATCTTAGCTTCCAATTTCTTATGCAAATCCTGTGTGCCACAAATAAAACGAACAGAAGACATTCCATAACCATGAGTATCCAATGCTTCTTTTGCAGCTTTTACAAGTTCAGGATGGTTTGATAATCCCAAATAATTATTTGCACAAAAATTTAAAACATTATTTCCTGTACTTACTTTAATATCTGCTTTTTGTGGTGTTACAATAATTCTTTCATTTTTGTATAAACCGGCATCTTTGATATCGGCTATTTCTTTTTGAATATGTTCTTTAAATTTACCGTACATTTTTATATATTTTTAAGTTAATATTATTATTGTTTTATGTTTTTTTAAGCAGGCAAATATATAATAAATTGATTATTAATTTATAAATTTGATTAATAAAAAAATTTATTCATTTTTGTTTTACAAAAATATTTATTTTTGTCAAATATAGTTAATCAAATAACACAATTTATAAATAATTAATTTTATGAAAAAAATATTAGTAATAGGATCAGTTGGTCAAATAGGTTCGGAATTAACTCTTGAACTTCGCAACAGATATGGAAATGAAAACGTTGTTGCAGGTTTTCGCAGGACACAACCATCAGAAGAATTAGCCACTTCAGGACCTTTAGAAAATGTAGATGCTACTAACATTGAAAAATTAGCAGAAGTTATAAAAAAATACAAAATTGATACTATTTATAATCTTGCAGCACTTCTTTCGGCAGTTGCTGAAGAAAAACCGCAATTAGCCTGGAATGTCGGTGTTAACGGATTGTATAATATATTGGAAGTAGCCCGTGAGTATAAATGTGCTGTATTTTTCCCAAGTTCAATAGGAGCTTTCGGTTTGTCAACACCCTTGGATAATACACCGCAGGATACCATTCAACGTCCCGGAACTATGTATGGCGTAACAAAAGTTACAGGTGAATTATTAAGTGATTATTACTTTAAACGTTTTGGTGTTGATACACGTGGTCTTCGTTACCCCGGTATAATATCCAATGTTACTTTACCTGGTGGCGGCACTACTGATTATGCTGTTGAAATTTATTATGAAGCTATTAAAAACAAAAAATATACATGCCCATTGGCAAAAGGCACTTTTCTTGATATGATGTATATGCCCGATGCTATTGACGCAGGTATTGACATAATGGAAGCTGACCCTTCCAAATTAAAGCACAGGAATGCATTTAACATAACAGCAATGAGTTTTGACCCTGAAATAATTGCTAATTCAATAAAAAAACATATTCCTGATTTTGTAATGGATTATAATGTTGAACCTTTGAAACAAAAAATTGCGGAATCATGGCCAAATAAAATGAATGATTCTTGTGCAAGAGAAGAATGGGGCTGGAACCCCAAGTATGATTTAGATACTATGACCAGGGATATGTTAGATAAAATCGGGAAAAAACTTTCAAAATAATCTTTTTTTATTTTCTGATTGTGAGAGCAGATACCTTACTAGAAATTTTCAAAGACGAAAAGTGGAAGAGAGGACATTTCACATACCAAACAATTCCACAAGCAAACAAAGAACCCGCAAGCGATTCTTTAAAAAATGCAAAATACTTCGTATCAAATATTATGAAAGCTATTTCTTTATAGAATTGATCACTGCTTCATGATTTTAAGAGAAGAACCAGAATTTGGAGTCTGAACTCTCATAACATACATTCCTTTAGCTGCTTCGTTTCCTGAGTTATTGGTACCATCCCAAGTAGTGATATGCTCGCCAGGATTAAGACTGCCATCTTGAATTGTTTTAACGAGTTTGCCCTGCATATCATAAACTTGAATGGTCATATTGACTGCGTCGTTGAGATTGTACTTAACAGACATTGAGTTAGTAAAAGGATTAGGATAAGCAGTAGTGTTTGCTGCAACAATAGGTGGTTCTTGTGTTCCAACAGGAACAGCTTCAAAATCCACAACCATATCCTCCACGGATTCATCAGGACCAGTACCAAAAAGAACAACAGCTTTGTAATTGTGAGGATCATCGGTTGGAATTATTTCGATAGAGTAACCAAGATTTTCTGAATTCCCCATGATTGTTATTTTTGGACGCTCGTTAGTGTCAGAAACTGTAACATCATACACATGACCCCAACCAACTGGACCATTAACATTATTAGTGTCAAGATTTGTTGGAATTGTTGCATCAGGCATTGGATTGCTAAAAGATATGTCACCGTAAGTACTAGTATCTTAACAATTTAATTTTGAAACATTTTTTTTGTAAAAAAAATATTATATTTGTGGAAAATTTTTTCACAAAAAATAATAATATGTCAAAAAAAACATTTCGACTTACAGAAACCGAATA
>JAIOSH010000529.1 GCA_021107685.1 Bacteroidales bacterium
CGCATTAAGAAAATAATTAGAAAAATTACAATTATTGGTATTAACATACGAAATGGGCTTTGAGTTGTTTGTTTTTTATAATCATCAGCAGAAAATTCACCGGAAGCCAAAGACATTAAAGTTGTGGTAGCAGCATCCAAACCTTTAAAATAATTGTTGGTCTTAAAATAAGGTATCATTTCATGTTCTACAATTCTTTTGCAGATAGCATCAGGAATAACCCCTTCCAAGCCATAGCCCGGGGCAATAAAAACTTGTCCCCCTTCTCTTCCTGATTTGGGTTTTAACAAAATAACAATTCCATTATCAAAGTCTTTTTGTCCCACACCCCATTTTTCGCCTAAACCATAAGCAAACTCTGCTTTATCATATCCATTTAATGACCTAACAATTGCTATTACAATTTGTGTAGAACTAGTATCATTATAAATAACAAGTTTTCTTTCAAGATAATTTATTTGATTTGCTGAAAGAATTCCTGTATAGTCATTTACTAAATGTGGAGGTTTTGGTCTTTCAGGAATATCCTGAGCATTGATATAAAAGCTACTAAGTGCTAAAATGCTTAGGATAATAATTTTTTTATGTATTGAAATGTTTTTCATAATTTTTTTAATTATCTCCAAAAGATATTTCATCAGACAATTCATTAACATCATCAGTTTGGTAAGGAAAGTGCTTTTTCAATTGTTCTCCTGTTTTTGTAATTCCATTAATTAAACCATCGGCAAATTTATCTTCTCTGAAATTATTCAATAGATCAAGTTTTATATTATCCCAAAAATCTTCAGGAACAGTAGAATTTATTCCTGAATCACCGATAATTGCAAATTTTCTATTTTTTACGGCAAGGTAAAAAAGAACCCCATTACGAAGCTGGGTTTTGTGCATTTTCAATTTTTTGAAAATATAAGTAGCTTTGTCCATAACATCACCGTCACAAACATTTTCAATATGAACGCGAACTTCACCTGATGTATCAAGTTCTGCGTTTTCGATAGCTTCTTTTATAGCAATTTTTTCTTCTTTTAAAAAGAAATTTCGTGCTGATATTCCCATTAGTTATTATTTAATTAGTGTTTGATTAAAACTTCACTTCAGGAGCTTTTTCCGCACCTTCTACTGCTTTGAAATATGCTTTCTTTTCAAAACCAAATATGGAAGCATAAATATTTTTAGGAAATTTTCGAATATAAGCATTATAGTCTCGTGCCGAAGTATTGAATTTTTTACGTTCAACAGATATCCTGTTTTCAGTACCTTCTAATTGAGCCTGTAATTCAAGAAAATTTTGATTAGCTTTCAGGTCAGGATATCTTTCAACAACAACCATCAGCTTTGATAAAGCTGAACTTAAAGCATCCTGTGTTTGTTGAAATTTCATCAAAGAAGCTTGATTCAAATTTGAGGGATCAATATTCACTGATGTTGCTTTTGCCCTAGCTTCAATAACTTCAGTTAATGTTTGTTTTTCGTGTTCTGCATATCCTTTTACTGTGCTGACTAAATTTGGTATCAGGTCGGCTCTGCGCTGATAAACATTTTCTACCTGTGCCCATTTTTCATTAACACCCTCATCTAATGTAACCATATTATTATAAGTTCCTTTAAAAGAACTATATAATATAATTATTATTAGAACAATTATTCCTAATACTATCCAATTTTTTTTGATTTTCATTTTTTAAACTTTTTATAAAACTATTTTAATTATGAAACAAAGATACGAAATTATTTATAATTAACTTTTAAAATGTAATTATTATGCCTTTTTAGCAGGTGAGCATCATGGAACATGGAATATTAAAATAGCCAATCCCGAAAATTGAGACTGGCTATATTGGTAACTTTTGCATCTTACAATACCTGAGTTTTTATTCAATAATATCAACACTTCTTTTAATAAAATCTGTTAAATCCTGTCCTTTAAGCAGGCTTTGTGAAAGTAAAGCCAGGTCGGTTGCTTGCTTAATTAGGTTTTTCTGTTTTGTTTCATCTTTTTCATTAAGAATTGTGCTTATCAACGGATGATTGGTGTTTACTACCATATTATAATTATCAGGCATATTACCCATAAATGACATTCCACCACCACCAAGAGCTGACATATCTTTCATCCTTCGCATAAACTCGGGTTGTGTAATTATTACGGGCATATCTTTCTCGCTAAGGTTTTCAAAAACAATATTAAATTTTTCCTTATTTACACATTTTTCAATTATAGGTTTAAAGTTTTTTTGCTCATCTTCGCTTAGCTTTGAAGGTGCTGTATCTTCCTTTTTAATTAATTTATCAATAGTTTCTGCATCAACTCTAATAAATGATGAATCTTTAAATTTTTGTTCAAGGGTATTTATAAAGTGATTATCAATAACACCATCCATTTCAAGAATATCGTATCCTCTTTCCTTAGATGCCTGTATAAAGCTGTGTTGCTCATCTTTATTATTAGTATAGAGATAAACGAGTTTTTTATCTTTATCTTTTTGAAGTTTTTCAATATGTTTTTTATACTCATCAAATGTGAAATATTTTCCTTCAATGTTTTTGAATAAAGTAAATTTTTCTGCTCTTTCATAAAATTTTTCATCTGAAATCATACCGTATTCAATAAAAACTTTAATATCATCCCATTTTTTTTCAAAATTTTCACGATTGTTTTTAAATAATTCTTCCAATTTATCAGCTACTTTTTTCATAATATGATTGGAAATCTTCTTAACATTAGAATCACTTTGAAGGAAGCTACGTGAAACATTTAAAGGTATATCGGGCGAATCCAATACACCATGTAATAATGTCAGAAAATCGGGGACAATGCCTTCAACAGAATCTGTTACAAAAACCTGGTTGCAATACAACTGGATTTTGTCCTTTTGAACTTCAATATTTTTCTTTGCTTTTGGGAAATAAAGTATGCCTGTCAGATTAAAAGGATAATCAACATTTAAATGGATATGAAACAAAGGATCTTCAAAAGAATACGGATACAGTTCTTTATAAAAGTTTTTATAATCTTCATCTTTTAATTCAGATGGTTTTTGTGTCCATGCAGGTTTAGTATTATTAATAATTCTTGGTTTTTCAACCTCTTTATATTTGTCATTACCATCTTTATCTTTTTCACCTTCAATTTTTTCAGAAACTTTTTCAGTGCCAAATTGAATTTCAACAGGTAGGAATTTGCAATATTTCTTTAATAATTCTAAAACTTTGTATTCTTCAAGAAATTCTTTTGAATCATCAGCTATATGAAGAATTATTTCTGTTCCCCTGTCTTCTTTGTCTATTTCGGTAATAGAATATTCAGGGCTTCCATCACATTCCCATTTGACTGCTTTTGTAGGACCGCCTTTTTTATAAGTTTTGGTAAGTATTTCAACTTTCTTTGATACCATAAATGCAGAATAAAAGCCAAGTCCGAAATGACCGATAAGTGCACTTTTATCATCTTCTGATTTTCCTTTATATTTTTTAATAAAATCTTCAGCACTTGATAAAGCAATCTGATTTATGTATTTATCAATTTCTTCTGCTGTCATCCCAATACCATTATCCTTAACAGAAAGAGTTTTTTTCTTTTTATCTATGCTCACCTGTATGGTCAAATCTCCTAACTCGCCTTTATACTTTCCAAGTGAAGATATGGTTTTTAATTTTTGAGTGGCATCAACAGCATTTGATATTAATTCTCTTAAAAATATTTCGTGGTCAGAATATAGAAATTTTTTAATTATTGGAAATATATTTTCCGTTTGAACATTAATTTTTCCTTTTTGCATTTTTTTTTTGTTTTATTAAAAAAATATTTTTTTCAAGGCATTTACAAAGCTTATGCCATGTTAATAAATTAAAATTTATGTTTTTGTCAAAATCAATTACAGGGTTGTTTATCAGACAAATAATAAATTTTTATTAAAACAGTTTTATTTATTATGTTTGTTAATTTTTCTGACAAAATGACGGAACGTTACAAAATTTATCTATCTTTATAATCTTTTTCAACAGTATTGACTTATATGTTTATGGTAACTTTTTTAATAATTGCTTTTTCTTTGCTTGTAATCATTTCATGGATACTTTTTGCTCCATTAGTTATTTGTATTAATTCATCAAAAAATTTATATTATATAAATTTAACAGGTATTTGCAAGGCACGTTTTATTATTAAAGAAAAAACTTTATATTTAAAAATGAAAATATTTTTTATTTCATTTATGTTTGAACCTTTAAAATTTATGGATAAAAAAAAGATAAAAGTCAAAAAGAAGAAAAAGAAAAAACAAAAAAAAATTTTTATTAAGCAAATTTATTTGATAATAAAATTCGTATTGAAAATAATTAAATGCTTTAAAATAAAAAAATTAAATATAAATATTGACACTCATAATTATTATATAAATTCGTTATTAATACCTGTTACTTATATTGTTAATTCACCAAATGTTGAATCGTCCGTTAATTTTAACGGAATTAATAATGTAGTGATAATATTGGAAAGCAGGACTTATAAAATATTAATGAATTTAATTAAGATATTTCGGAAATAAAATATATCAAATAATTTTACAAAAAATAAGGAGGATAAAATTATGACAATGAATGTTGATGAAACATTGAATAAAATTCTTGATCATTTAAATTCTGTTGCTAAAACAGAAACAATTATCGGAGAGCCATTTAAACTGGGTGAATTTACATGTGTGCCCGTAGTAAAAATAGGTATGGGATTTGCCGGAGGAGGCAGGTCAGGTGAAGAAACTAAAAAAGATAAGGGTACAGGAGGTGGTGCTGGAGGTGGAATTAATATTACTCCGATTGGCTTTTTAGTAACAAGAGATAATGAGATTTCGGTAATTACTATGGAAAAAAGTAAAGGAGTACAGGCAATATTTGAAAAAGTGCCTGACCTTTTGGAAAAATTAATGGAAATGAAGAAAAAAAAGAATAAGGAAAAAGATTAGTTTTTATATGTCGGCAAAAAAATGTTGGCTCATGAGGCTTTTAAATTTACTTGACTCGGAGAAAAATATATTTTCTTATTGCTTTAAATAAAGCATTGCACAAGCTTTTGCATCTGAAAGGGCTTCGTGATGGTTTAATTCTATTTCTTGAATTTTACAGCAAGCATTTAAGCTTGCTGGAGTGTAGCCTTTTGCCCGATATATTTTTAAAGTACATTCCCAACGTTCTTTAATATTCAAATCTAAATAATCAATACCATAATCCTCCATTGTTTTTATCAAAACATTACGGTCGAAAGATTCATTATGAGCAACAACGGTTCTACCGTAAAGTC
>JAIOSH010000342.1 GCA_021107685.1 Bacteroidales bacterium
GAATTATTTGATATTAGCTTTGTAACAAATGATAATATTTCGCTTTTAAAGAATGATGCAGACAATAAAAACATAAAAATAATATCCGAAATAAAATTAAATACTAAAGTATATGCTGACAGAAATATGACAGGTTCAATATTAAGGAATTTAATATTAAATGCAATAAAATTCACACACAAAGGGGGTGATATAAAAATTCTGTCAGAGGATAAAGAAGATTTCATTGAAATTTCGGTTATTGATACGGGAATAGGAATAAGTGAGGATAATATAAAAAAATTATTCAGATTAGATAGTGATTTTATTATAAGCGGAACATCAAATGAAAGAGGAACAGGCTTGGGTTTAATATTGTGTAAAGAATTTGTTAATAAAAATGGTGGAGATATCTCAGTTGAAAGCAAAGAAGGAAAAGGGAGTAGTTTTAAATTTACATTACCAAAAATGAATTAATATGAAATCAATATATTATTTTAATAAATACCTTTTTTTTTTATTCCTTCTTCTTTTTTCAATATTAAATTATTGTTTTGCACAAACCGAGGTTACAACAGATAATGATTATTATAAGGAAGATTTTTTACGTTATCGTGATTATATTTATAAAGACAATATAAAAACCGTTTTATTACACAGGAAATCTTGGGAATTATCCCCTCCGCTGATAATATTTAATTCCGATGAACGATTAGAATTATCTTTTGATGACCTTGATGCTGGTGTTAAAGATTATAAATACACTGTTGTACATTGTGATGCTTTTTGGAGGCCTTCCAATATTCAAACTTATGAATATATTGAAGGTTTTACGGAAGATTATATTGATGATTACGAGTTTTCCTATAATACCACACAGGAATATACTCATTATAGTCTGATATTTCCGACCCAAGACCAGAGAATCACTAAATCCGGAAATTATATATTAAAAGTTTTTATAGGCGATAATATAGATGATGTAGCTTTTACGAGGCGTTTTATGCTTTTAGAACCTAAAATTAATATTAAAGCAAGAATAAAAATGGCAACAAATATTAATGACAGGAATTATAAACAGGAAGTTGATTTTACAATATATAAACAAGGTTATCAAATTATTAATCCTTATAAAGATTTAAAAGTAGTAATGACTCAAAATGGTCGCTGGGATAATGCTAAAAAGAATTTAACCCCCAAAATGATAAAAAATGATGAATTGGATTATGATTATGATGAAGAAAATGTTTTTAACGGGGGAAATGAGTTCAGGCATTTTGATATAAAAAGTCTTAAATATCAGTCGGAAAGAATAAAAAAAATTGAATATGATACACTTGGCAACCAGATTTATTTACATGATGATCAAAGGCGGACATATAAAGTATATACTACTGAAAAAGATATTAACGGACAAAGATTGATTAAGACCGAAGATGGTTCAAACAGTAACATAGAAGCTGACTATACTTATGTGCATTTCTTTCTCCCATATTCGGCACCTCTTGTTCATGGTGCTTTATATATTATGGGTGCTCTTACCGATTGGCAATTTGATGGTGAAAGTATGATGAAATATAATTATAAGAAACACGGTTATGAAGCTGCTATTTATTTAAAGCAAGGTTATTATAATTACCAGTATATTTTTTTAGAAAATGGCAAAACTGTCGGTGATGTTAGCTTTATTGAAGGCAACCATTTTGAAACTCAAAACAATTATACAATATATGTTTATTACCGTGAACCCGGAGAATTGTATGATAAATTGATTGGTGTTGAAAAGTTGAATTAACAGTAAAGTCGGAAGACCGAAGACAGAAGTCAGAAGACAGAAGTCAGAAGACAGAAGACAGAAGACAGAAGACAGAAGTCAGAAGACTGGAGTCGGAAGAGATTTTACTTCAAACTTCCGACTTGCTTTTTAGGGCGTTAGGTTATTATACTTAAAAATGCCCTAAATGGGCTAAAATTATTATAAATAAGTTCTTAAAATTTAATTCTATTTGAAAAAATTTATTATTTTTGTAATAAAGTAAAAATAAAGTCATTATTTATTGACATAAAATATTATAATTATGACTTCAAATTTTATCACAATTACACCTGATGTACAAAGTGGAACTCCGGTCTTTACAGGAACTAGAGTACCAGTTAAAAATTTATTTGACTATATTAGAGGCGGTGATACTATTGCTGAATTTTTAAATGATTTTCCTTCTGTAAATATTAAGCAAGTTGAAAAATTACTTGTAGTATTAGAAAAATTTATAACCTTTGATATTTATGAAGAAAATATTGCTTGATGAAAATTTGCCACATCCATTAGCGAATAATTTTTCAAGTGAATGTGAAGTTAAAACCGTTTCTGGAATTGGTTGGGCGAAGAAAAAAAACGGAGAATTACTTGCTGAAATGCAAAAAGAAGGTTTTGATGTTTTACTCACTGTTGATAAAAATCTCAGATACCAATTGAATTTAGATAAATTTAATGTGAAAATAGTTGTTTTAAGGACTTATGATAACCGTTATAAGACTTTGGTGTCCCATATTCCAATGATAGAGCAGAAAATTATTGAGATGTCAATAGATACAAAAGTAATAGAAATTGATTTACGTAAATGACGAATGCCGGCATGCAATAGCCCCATAACTTTAGTATCTTATTAAAACTTTGTTTTCTAACAAACTTTTTCAAAGTCAGAAGACCAAAGCCTGAGGTGATTTTACTTCAGACTTCTAACTTCGGACTTGCTTTTTAGGGCGTTAGTTTATACGTTATATATGTATACAAATAAGTTTCATATTAAATATAAAAAATCCTTTGGATAATTTAAGATTCTGTTTTATATTTGACGGCAAATTGAATAAACTTCTGCATTATCAGAAGTATTAGCTTTTAGTATTGAAGTTTATTTTATATATAACTGTGTTACCCAACATTAGCCCAAACAAGATTTAAACACAACATATAATCAAAAATTCAAAAACATTTAAAAACTAAGTTTTATGAAAACAAAAACTTTACTTTCAGTTTTGGCACTTTCAATAACAATAAGTGCCTTTGGCCAAAAACCCACAATGAAATTAACTTTTACAGCAGAGGACGTAGGCCAGCATGTTCCATTAAACAGTATTTTAATCGAAAATCTAACTCAGAGCGGAGATACAACACTTTATGAACCTGATACTGCTTTGGTATTGGATTATACAACAAATATCGGTGATAACGATGCCTTTGGGGAAAACAGCTTTTCTCTTTCACAGAACTACCCCAAC
>JAIOSH010000333.1 GCA_021107685.1 Bacteroidales bacterium
CAAGAAATACTAAATTTGTTTTAGATTTATTCCTGATTAAAATTATTATTAACATCCTTTTGTTAATAATTATTTTATTACTTTTAGATTTTGTTTTCTTTGTACGCAATTTTGGTTACACTCAAATAATTTAGTACTTTTGTAAATACAATTTATCAATTTAGTTTAACCAATAAATTATAAAATCTTATGAAAAAAATATTTGTTGTATTGATTATTACAATTATGTGTTTTAACCCTTTAGCAAAAGCTGATGAGGGTATGTGGCTTCCGTTATTTGTAGAACGCCTCAATTATGTTGATATGGAAAAAATGGGTCTGCAATTATCTCCGGAAGAAATATATAGCATTAATAATTCCTGTTTAAAAGATGCTATTGTTATTTTCGGAAGAGGCTGTACTGCAGAAATAATTTCTGATCAGGGACTATTATTAACAAATCATCATTGTGGTTACGGAAGAATTCAAGCACATTCTTCTATTGAACACGATTATCTTACTGACGGCTTTTGGGCAATGAATAAAGATGAAGAATTGCAAAATATCGGTTTATACGTCAAATTCCTGATTAGCATTGAAGATGTTAGTGAACAAGTATTAGTAGAAGTAAATAATGAAATGTCTGAAACAGAGAGAAGAAAAAAAATTAAAGAAATAACAGAAAAAATTGAAGAAGAAGCAATTAAAGATAATGATTATGAAGCTTCTGTTAAAAGTTTTTACAATGGAAATGAATATTATTTGTTTGTTTATGAAACTTTTAAAGATATACGCTTGGTAGGCGCACCACCTTCTTCTATTGGAAAATTCGGTGCTGATACTGATAACTGGATGTGGCCCCGGCATACGGGAGATTTTTCATTATTTAGAGTTTATACAGATAAAGACGGAAATCCTGCCGAATATTCTGAAGACAATATACCTCTTAAACCTAAATACCATTTGCCTATTTCTATTAATGGAGTAAAAAAAGACGATTTTGCAATGATATTGGGTTACCCGGGTGGCACTGAACGTTATCTTACTTCCTATGGCGTTGATCTTGCAATTGAGCTTTCAAATCCCTATTTTGTTAAAATAAGACAAAGGAAACTTGATATTATGAAAGAAGACATGAATGCCAGCGATGAAATCAGAATTAAATATGCCTCAAAACATGCCAGAACTTCCAATTATTGGAAATATTATATCGGGCAAACAAAAGGATTGAAAAGATTAAAAGTTTCAGATAAGAAAAAACACTTGGAAAATGAATTTATCGACTGGTACGATTCTGACAAATCTTTACAAATAAAATACGGGAAAGCTCTGACTGACATTTCAAATGCATATAAATTAATTGAGGAGTATGAACTTTCTGAAATTTATTTTACTGAAGCAATTCGCCGGGGAAGCGAAATTTTGGGTTTTGCTTCCAAATTTTCGGATTTAAAAAAGGAACTCCTAAAAAAAGAAGCTGACAAGACACAAATTGATAAAACTATTGAATCATTAAAAGAACAAACTGAAAAATATTTTAAAGACTATAATGCGCCGACTGATAAAAAAATACTTGCAGCTATGTTTGAAATGTATTATAAAAATGTTCCTTTAAATCAACAGCCTGAATATTTAAAATCCATTGCAAAAAAATATAAAAGCAATTTTAAAAAATTCGCAACAGATGTTTTTAATAAATCCATTTTTGCAAGTGAGGAAAAAGTAGAAAATTTCCTGAATAATCCAAGTGCTAAAGCAATTGAAAAGGATATAGCATATAAAACCATAAAGGCATTTATGAATAATTTTTATCAAAATATAAAACCAAAAACAATTGAAGCTTATGAATTGTTGAATAAAGGCAACAGGATTTTTATTGCAGGATTACGGGAAATGCAACCTGAAAAAAAATTCTATCCTGATGCTAATTTTACAATGCGATTATCCTATGGTAAAGTTTTAGATTATTTTCCTGCTAATGCTGTTCATTATGATTATAAAACTACTTTAAAGGGTGTGATGGAAAAGGAAGACCCTGATAATTGGGAATTTATTGTTCCTGATAAATTAAAAGAATTATATAAAAATAAAGACTATGGACAATACGGTGAAGGAAAAGTGATGAAGGTATGTTTTTTAACAGATCATGATATTACAGGTGGAAATTCAGGAAGCCCTGTTATTAATGGCAAAGGCGAGCTTATTGGATTGGCTTTCGATGGAAACTGGGAAGCTATGAGCGGAGATATTGCTTTTGAACCTGAATTGCAAAGAACAATAAATGTTGATGTTAGATATGTATTATTTATTATTGACAAATTTGCAGGTGCAAAAAACCTTATTGATGAGATGACTATTGTATCAAAAAAAACTGATATTAGTAAAGACCTGCGGGAAAAAGAGATGATGGAGACACAAGATGTTGAAAAATAAGTTCTGAACTCATTAAATAAGGAATGCTCAAAAAAGAATCGCAAGTTTACCCTGTAATAATAATGTATCAGGGGGCACTTATAATTCATATAAAAATTGTTAAATTGTTTAATTATAGCAATCCCGAAATTTCATCGTTTTTTTACGGTTAATTTTTTTTTATGTTTTCTTTGTGAACCTTTGAACCTTTGAGACTTGGTGTCTTTGTGGCAATTAAGAATTTAGCCACTAAGGCACAAAGACTCAAAGAAACACAAAAATTAAATTACTACCATAATTAAATTTTATAAATTCTAAATGTTTGATTTATAG
>JAIOSH010000294.1 GCA_021107685.1 Bacteroidales bacterium
AATTAAAATTGTATTTCTTAATTTTGTACGAGAATAATTAAAAAAATAATCATGCAAGACATAATTTTATTATCTACAACAATATTTATGGGATTTTTTGCTATTATGAATCCTATTGCTAATACACCAATCTTCCTGGCACTTACTTCAAACATTGAAAATAAAAGTGAGGTAAATAAGATTGCTTTTAAAGCTGTTTTATATAGTTTTATAATTGTATCTGTCTTTTGTATTTTAGGTCAGGTGATTTTCAAGCTTTTTGGAATAACTCTACCTGCATTTCAAATAACAGGTGGTTTATTACTTTTTGTAGTTGGGTACAATATGCTTAATGCAAAAGAATCGGGAATTCATTATCCATCAAAAGAGGATAAAGAAATTATTAAATCAAAAATTGAGGACCCAAATGAAGAAATAAATATTGCAATATCTCCTTTGGCTATTCCAATATTAGCCGGACCTGGAACAATTTCCACAGCTATGAATTTTGTAGGGGCTAAAACTTCACTTAGTACAGTTGGACATGTAATAATTGTTATTGCGATTTTTGCGCTTATGTGTTCAATAACTTTTATTTTATTTATATCAGGAAAAAAAATAGTAAAGTTTCTGGGTCATAATGTTATAAAAGTTATTTCAAGGATAATGGGGCTGATACTTTCAGTAATAGCCACACAAATGATTATTACAGGTATAAAAAATACAATACCAATGTAAAGTATGAGTTTATATGTTTATAAATCATCGGCTGGCTCCGGCAAGACTTTTACACTTGTAAAAGAATATTTGAAAATTGTTTTATCAGAACCTGATAAATTCAGGAATATTCTTGCTATCACCTTTACTAATAAGGCAGCCAATGAAATGAAAGAAAGAATAATCAGCTACCTTGAAGAATTATCAATTAATAATTCTGATTCTAATACAATAAAATATCTTTTACCCGATTTGATTAAGGAAACAGGTCTTGAACACATAATTATTTCCCAAAGGGCTGAAAAAGTTCTTGAATTAATACTTCATAATTACTCCGATTTTGCAATCAGCACTATTGATAGCTTTGTACATAAAATTATCCGTACGTTTGCCCGTGATCTACATATCCCATTAAATTTTGAAGTGGAGTTAGATACAGATGACCTTATCTCAAAATCAACTGACCTTTTAATAAGCAATGTCGGTAATGATGAAAAACTTACAAAAACACTTATAAGATTTATAGAAACTAAAACAGATAATGAACAAAGCTGGCACATTGAAAATGATATTCAGCAATTTGCCAAATCTCTACTTAACGAAGACGGATATATTTATATTGAAAAATTAAGAAAATTATCATTAGACGACTTTTCCGGTATTAATAGAAAAATCAATGAAGTAATTAAGAAATTTGAGAATAATCTTAAAGATATTGCTATTAGTGCCAATAATCTTATTAAAGAAAAAAATATTCCTCATTCGGCATTTTATCAGGGCAGGAGTGGTATTAACAAATATTTTGAATATATTGTTAATAACCGTTTTGATAAACTCGAACCAAATTCTCATGTTAATAAAACTATTGAAGAGGATAAATGGTATGGCGGTAAAGCAGATTACACTGAAAAACAAGCAATAGATAGTATAAAAACAAACCTTATTGAATGTTTTCACAATATACAGGATATCCTTGCAGAACATTACGAACAATATATTGTTTTTAAATTATTGAACAGAAATATTTACCCCATTGCTGTTCTTAATGAAATTGAAAAGGTTATAAATGAAATTAAAGCTCAAAATAATATTGTTCATATATCTGAATTTAATAAAAAAATAGCAGACATTGTTCTGAACGAACCTGTTCCTTTTATTTATGAACGCTTAGGCGAAAAATACAAATATTTTCTTATTGATGAATTTCAGGATACGTCTGTTCTTCAGTGGCAAAACCTTTTACCTCTAATTGATAATTCATTGGCTGAAAATAATTTCAATATGATAGTAGGTGATGGAAAGCAGGCAATTTACCGCTGGAGAAACGGCGAAGTAGAGCAATTAGCAAAACTACCTGAAATATTTAAGAAAAACGACAATCCTTTTATTAATGAAAGAGAACAAAATCTTATAAGAAATTATAAAAGTAAAAACCTAAATAGTAATTATCGCTCTGAAGCTGAAATTGTTAATTTCAATAATAAATTCTTTAGCGAAATTGTTAATATAATTCCTGAAACATACAGGACAATTTATGATAACCAGAAACAGGAATTTGATGTTGAAAATAAAGGCGGGATGGTTCAGATAGAGTTTATTGACAAAAATATTACTGAAATACCTTATGATGAGCTTAATTTCATTAAAATAAAAGAAACCATTGAAGACCTGGTAAGAGATAATTTTTTCTGGAAAGATATTGCCATTTTATGCAGGAATAATAAAAATGCCAGCAAAATTGCAAGATATCTCCTTATGAATGAAATTGATGTTATTTCCTCTGAGTCATTACTTTTGAGCAGTTCTCCCGAAGTAAATTTTATTGTAGCTATGATAAGATTTATATTTGACCCGTCTGATGATATTTCAAAAACCGAAA
>JAIOSH010000184.1 GCA_021107685.1 Bacteroidales bacterium
CTCATGAAATTTTTATTTCTTTGGGGTGGAATGTGAAACGAAGTGAAGCTATTCCATTAGGGTTGGATGGTTGGTTTTGAAAAATAATTAGTGTAAATTTGTGTTAAAAAAATAATGATAAATAATCTGTGAAAATCAGTGTAATCAGTGGCTGTTATTTATTGCGATATAGAATTACTAAATAATTTGATAGTTTAATAGAATAATAAGAAATTAATATTCGGAAAATATGAAAATACGAACAAAAATTCTTCTGAACATATTTTTATCAATTTTAATAACAGGCATTATTGTTATTTTAATAAGCAGAATAGTTTCAAAAAATATTGTTGAAAAACAAATTGAAAATAATTTAAAAAATACTGTTTTATCAAACACATATTATATTGAATCAATAATTAGTAAATATAAGCAAATAACTGAATTATTAGCAGTTGGAAATTCTGTAATTAATTTTTTTAATCCTGACCTTAATCAGGAAACAACCCAAGAACAAGCTTATAAAAGAATAAATTCAACTATTACAAAAAGTAAAACAATATCAAGGATAAGGATTTTGAATAAAGATGGAATCGTCGTTTTATCAAGCCATGAAGATGTCGGAAATGATAATAGTAACAAAAACATTTTTATTAAAGCAAAACAAGGAACTTATTTTGGAGATGTACATATTTCACAGTTTACCGGAAATCTTGTAATAAGTGTTGCAACACCTGTTTTTGTTAATGAAGAATTTTTAGGAGTTCTAATTGTGAATTTTGATGCTAAAGAAGAATTGTTTAAAATTACAACAAACAGGGTAGGTTTGGGTGAAACAGGCGAAATTTATCTTTTAAACAGAGAAGGCTATATGATAACTCCATCAAGGTTTGTTGATGATGTTGTTTTAAAACAAAAAGTAGATATTGACCATACAAAAAGCCGCGTGTATGTTTCTCCGGATTTATTATTAGAAAAAATACAAGTAAATGTTGGAGAATATAAAAATTATATTGGAGACGGTGTTTACAGAATTCATACATATATTTTTTGTGTTGACTGGGTTTTGGTGGTTGATATAAATAAGGAAGAGATATTTGCACCGGTTTTAAAATTAACTAACAGCTTGTTGCTAATATTACTAATTCTTTTATTATCAGGAGTGATAGTAGCTTTTATTATATCACGAACAATAACCAAACCTCTTTTAAAATTACATCATGGTGCCCAGGAAATTGAAAAAGGAAACCTTGACTATAAAGTCTGGACAAAAACAAAAGATGAAATCGGGCAGCTTTCACAAGCGTTTGATAAAATGACCGGAGAATTGAAAATGTCAAGAGAAAGAATGGAAAATTACAGTCATGAACTTGAGCGAAAAGTAAAAGACAGAACAATAAATTTAGATGATAAAATAAAAGGAAGTGAAAACGAAAGAATAGCCACCCTGAATATTTTGCAGGAAGTTGATGAAGCAAACAAACAATTAAAACAAGAAATTATGCAAAGGATGGAGGCTCAAAAAAGAGCGGAAGAATCAGACCGTTTGAAATCGGCATTTTTAGCTACTATGTCGCATGAGTTGCGAACACCTTTAAATCCGATAATAGCCTTTTCTTCCATTATAGAAAGATCAACACCAATGGATGATATCATTGTATTTGCAAAAACCATTAACCAAAGTGGTAAACATTTATTAAGCATTATTGAGGATATATTTGATATTTCATTGATAGAAAGTGGTGTTGTAAAACTTAATAAATCTAAATTTTATCTCAGGGAAATAGAAGATGTTAAAGAGTTAATAAAAACAGAGCAGATAAATTACAATAAAGAGCATCTTGAGGTTTTTTTTAATGCAAATCAGGAAGCCGGAAATACTCTGATTTTTACAGATAAGAAAAAGTTGAATCAGGTACTTGTTAACTTACTTAAAAATGCAATTAAATTCACTGAAAAAGGATTAATCGAATATGGATATAAATTTGATGAAAAAGATAATATCTTATTTTATGTTAATGATACCGGTATAGGCATTCCACAAGACAAAACAGTGATTATTTTTGAAAGTTTTCGTCAGGCAGATGAATCTCATACAAGAAAATACGGAGGTGCAGGAATAGGACTTTCTATTGCAAAAAAGATAATTGAAATGCTTGGAGGTAATATTTGGGTTGAATCGGAGGAAGGAAAAGGGTCAAAATTTTATTTTACTTTGCCTTATAAAAAACTATCTGAAGAAAAACCAGTAGTAATAAAGGAGGAACCTGAAAAAGCATACAACTTTAAAGACAAAACCATACTTATAGCCGAAGATGAAAAATCTAATTATTTAATATTATATTATATTTTAAGAAAAACACAAATAAAAATCATATATGTTGAAAACGGAAAAGAGGCAGTTGATATGTGTAGAAAAAATAGAGATATTGACATAGTTCTGATGGATATAAAAATGCCTGTATTGAATGGTTTTGAAGCAACTAAGACCATTAAGAAATTCAGACATGAACTTACTGTAATTGCTCTAACGGCACTTGCATTAGCAGGTGATAAGGAAAAAGTATTTGAAGCAGGTTGTAATGATTATATTGCAAAACCTTTAAAACCAAGCGAAATACTGGGAAAAATAGATAAATGGCTAAATAGGTTTATTGATGAAGATAGAAAGTAGGCAGTGGGCGGTAGGCAAGTAGGCAGTGGGC
>JAIOSH010000270.1 GCA_021107685.1 Bacteroidales bacterium
AAATTATTTAGGTTAACAATATTATAATAAAAAATGCCTAATATACAAATATATTTTTTAAAAATAAATAAAAAGAATAAAATATTTTATATTTTTGACTTTTTAAAAAATCAATATAATCATAATGTCTTTAGATACAATTATAGAACTTAAAGAAGTATCTGTATTTCAGAAAAATATTTTAATCTTATCAAAGGTTTCATTATTAATAAATAATGGAGAGTTTGTTTACTTAATAGGTAAAACCGGTAGTGGAAAAAGCAGCCTTTTAAAAATTCTTTATGCTGATCTTCCAATAATTGATGGGTATGCTAAGGTAGCCGACTTTGATTTGAGAAAGATCAGGAGTAGTGAGATACCATACATAAGAAGAAAGTTAGGAATTGTTTTCCAGGATTTTCAATTATTAATTGACAGAAACGTAAATGAAAATCTGCTTTTTGTAATGAAAGCAACAGGCTGGAAAGATAAAAAACAAATGCAGGCTCGTATGCAGGATGTTTTATCAAAAGTAGGATTAGGAACAAAAGGATTTAAAATGCCTCATCAGTTATCAGGAGGAGAACAGCAAAGAGTTGCCATAGCGAGAGCTTTAATAAATGATCCTGAAATTATTTTAGCTGACGAGCCTACGGGAAATTTAGACCCGGAAACATCAAAAGGTTTAATGCAATTATTATTTGAAATCAGTAAATCAGGAAGATCCGTATTAATGGCAACTCATGACTATTCTTTATTTTATGAATTTCCTGCCAGAATTATCAAATGTGAAAATGGAAAAGTAGTGTAATTCAGAAGACCAGGCTTATTAATTTTTCAGCATTTATTTCATTAGAATACAATTCATTTAATTTTTCTTCTCTTAACTTAATCTGATATTATTAAATTCTTTTTGAAAAATTTGTTTGAGTCTATCTTTTATCTCTTTTATGTTATTAGCTTCTATACAAAGTTTATTTAATGATGTTCCATTTAACATTTTATTATTAACAAGGCAAAAGCGACCATTATATAAAGTATTTAAAAGTTTAAGCTTTAAACCTGTTGCCTGAAAGGTTAATAAAACATTAATATGAGCATTTTTTATTAAATCAAACATTTTTTCATCATTTGGATTGGAAACAAGCTGAATATTAGAATTTGCAGATACAAGCTTTTGAATGTACACCGGCGGGTTCATCCCGGCAATTATCAGAGGGATGTCCAAATCATTAAATATTTTATCAATAAGGAATTTAGCTGCATAAGCATTCTCGGGAACTTCGATATTTCCATGATATAAAGCATACAAGCCTTTTCCTGTTTTAATTTTTATTTTGTTATTTGCATGGAAACTTGGTAAGTATTTAATTGTTATGTTTTTAAAATATTTCTTTAAATAATTAGTATCCTTTTGAGAAACTACAAGCATTAGAGAAGCATGTTTGAGAATATTTTGAAATAATCTTAATTTAAAACTCGCAAAAAGGAAATAGATTTTATTTATTAGATTTTTATCTGCTTTAAACAAATTATAATAATATAAATGTTCAATATTACTTTCCCTGTAAATTTTTTTACGATTTCTTAAACGAGGATCATCAATATAATAACAACTATGCAAACCTTCAAAAAGAACAGGATAATCATCTTTTAGTAAGTTCATAATTAGTTCTTCCGATTTTCGACTTGCAACAATATATGGTTTTAAACTCAAAGCTGAAAAAAAACCTAATTTCCTCTGGTAATAATGCACTTTTTCGCAAAATTTTTCAAGTTCATTTGCACGATCTCTTCCCGGATACTCAAAACAATGTAAAGTAATTTTTACACCTTTTTCACAAAGTATCTTTATTTTATAAAATACATCAATTACACCTCCATAATTAGGTGGATATGGTACATCAAAAGAAATAATATGTAAATGTTTTTCAGACATAAGAATTTCTAAATTATTTTGGTATCTTTCATACGTACTTGACACTTGAATATGTTAATTTTTTTGTAATAATTATGTGTTCCGAAATTAGAAATTGGAAATTAGTCCCGAAACTTCAGCGATTTTCTATTGATAATTGATTATTGTCTATTGATTGTTATAAAATTGTTATCCAACATGATATATAAATTATTACTAAAATAAATTATGGCGGAGATTTTCTTCTTTGTGTTTCTTTGAGTCTTTCTGACTTGGTGGCTATCTTTTTTTAATTGCCACAAAGACACCAAGTCTCAAAGTTTCACAAAGAAAACATATTAAAAAACAGACCGCCATATTTTATATTAGTATTTGCGTTTTTAATAGAATGATTATTAATTTATTACAATATTTTTACTAAATTTAATTCCACTTAGAAAATCGCTGAGACTTCGGGAGTGTTCCACTTCACCCATTATTAATAACTATGTAGCGTAATTACCGAATTTCAAATTTCAGAATCTATATTTTCGCATTAGCAAAGTATCAAGTAGATTTTTGATATATGAAAAATACCCTTATTTTCTATATTAACTGCCTATATATTTCTAATAATTCCCTTTCTTCGTTTTCCCAGCATAATTCTTTTGCAGCAAATTTAAGGTTATGTTTCCAGAATTTTAATTTTTTTTCATTATTTAATATATTGTTAATTTTTTCAGCAATATGTTCAGGATTATGATTTTCTATTGTTTCTCCTATATTATATTTTTCAATAATTTTTTTTATTTCTATTAATGGTGATGCAAGTACCGGAACTCCGGCATTGATATAATCAAATAGTTTATTGGGCAAACTGAACCTATAATTAATATTAGTATCTTTATCAAGAGTTAATCCTAAATCAGCATAAACAGAATAATTAAATAATTCGTTAAAAGGCAGCTTATGAATAAATTTTATCTTGTTTTCAATCTTAAACTTCTTTGCCATTTTTTTTAAAATATCAATCACATCACCTCCCCCGATTATCAGCAATAATGCATTTTCAACATATTGCATTGCTTCTATGAGTTCTTCGCCCCCCCTGTCAATATTAATTCCTGCTCCTTGCAAAAGAATTATCTTTTTATCTGCCGGAAGACCTAATTCTTCTCTTGTCTTATTAAATTTTATCTCTCTTTTTAAAGGAATATTTCTTACGACTTTTATATCATTTCCATATTCTTTTTTGTAAAGTGCAGCGATTGAGTCATTTACTGTGAAAACATAATTTAATTTCGGGAATATTTTTTTTTCAATAGTTTTCCATATTTTTTGTACAAAAGGTCTGTTAATTAATTCAGGAGTTTCTGTAAAATATTCATGACTGTCGTAAACAACAGGTGTTTTTTTCAATTTGTGAATTAAATAATTAGGTAATAATGTATCAAGATCATTTGATACTAATAAATTTGCTTTGTGAAACAATAGGAAGATAAACAAACGGATATTATATTCGGCATAAAAAAAAGGTCCTTTTTCAAACAATAATTTCATACGTAAAGTTTTGTACAACCTTTTATCAATAGGTAGGCTATCTCTTTTTTTTCTTCCAATCAATGTTACATCAAAACCTAATTCAAAAAGAGTTTTAGAAACTTTATGAACCCTTTGGTCGGTAATTAAATCGTTTATAACTGAAACTATTACTTTTTTCAAAAGAAAATTTATAAAATAAAAAATAAATGCGAAATTAATAATTAACATCAAATTAACCTGAATTATTCGGGTTAAAATGTTATTAAAAAATATTATTTTTGGAAACAAATTTCAGAATTAGAATTCTGAACATAGAGCCTGAACGAAAACGTTGATTCTTGTCATTTCGACCAAAGGGAGAAATCTCCATCAATCTGTATGTCATGGCATGAGATTTCTCGCTCCACTCGAAATGACAGTTTTGAATAGTTTTCGTTCAAGCACTTTATATATTTGAAAGTTTTATGGAAATAAAAGAAAATTATTCATTAAAAGCATTAAATACTTTTAATATTGATGTTAATGCAAGATATTTTGTTGAAATAAATTCTGTTTTTGAAATAAAAACATTACTATCTTCTAAAGAGTTTAAAAATAATCGCTTTTTATTATTAGGAGGAGGAAGTAATATTTTATTTATTAATGATTTTGATGGCATTGTCGTTAAGATCAATATGAAGGGAACTGAAATTATAAAAGAAGATGAAAAATATATTTATGTAAAAGCTTATGCAGGTGAAGTATGGGATGAATTTGTTAATTATTGCATTGCAAATAATTATGCGGGTTTGGAAAATCTATCACTAATACCTGGTAATGTTGGGAGCAGTCCTATTCAAAACATCGGAGCTTATGGTATTGAGTTAAAAGATGTGTTTTACAAATTAAATGCAATTAATATTAAAACCGGAGAACAAAAAATTTTCAAAAAGGACGAATGTGATTTCGAATATAGAAGCAGCATATTTAAGACTAATTTAAAAAATCAATATATTATTGAATCAGTTTGTTTTCAACTTTACAAAAAACCTGTATTTAAGATAAAATATGGGGATATTAAAAAAGAATTGAATGAAATGGCAATTGAAGAATTAAGCATTAAAGCAGTAAGTCGTGCGATTTGTAATATTAGAAATAAAAAATTACCGGATACTAAGAAAATTGGTAATGCCGGAAGTTTTTTTAAAAATCCTTTAGTATCAAAGGCAAAATTTTATGATATAAAAAACAAATTTCCTGATATTGTTGCTTTTGAACAAGCTTTAAATAAATATAAGTTTGCTGCCGGCTGGCTAATAGAACAATGCGGATGGAAAGGTAAAAGAATAGGAGATGCCGGCGTTCATAAATTACAGTCTCTTGTATTGGTTAATTACGGAAATGCAAGTGGAATGGAAATTCTTGCTCTCGCAAATGATCTACAACAAACAGTAAAGAAAAAATTTGGTGTTTAA
>JAIOSH010000377.1 GCA_021107685.1 Bacteroidales bacterium
ATGTATATTGAAGGAATAATACCGCTTCTTGTTCCCATTCCTGCAGCTTTTGCTCTTTCTTTCCAATATTCCTGTATAGAATTTTGTAATTCATATTCCCTGTATTCATCTAATGTCATAAATGATGGGTTTCTGTAATCAAACTCACCGATTTTACTCTTAAATATGTATTCATTTGTCTTAGGGTCATATTCTACATCTGAAGTAATATTTGATGGTTTTTTTAAGAATAATCCATTGGAATTTTTAGTTCCCGTATATGGTATAGATTCATCTTCGAAAGGATAAGGCAGCGGAATTGTTGTTGTATCATTATCCGGGATAGAATCAGGAGGATATAAAAATTTATATTTATTGTAAATATTATTTGAATTTGTCCCAATACTTGTAGTAAATCCCCAAACAATGGACAAAACAATAAATAAAAAAAGGAATTTGAAAATATTTTTAATAATTCGCTCCAAAAGAAAATATATATTGTTTATTTCAGATTGTCATGTTTAACAAGAGAAAAAATACTTATATAATCAAATACATTATCTCAAGCTTGAATTATAATATTTTTAATGCTTCTTTAATTAATTGTTCAACTGCTAAAGATGACCCCTGTGTATTAAGAATCTTATTAAGTGCTTTTTCAGCAATATTTTTATTAAATCCAAGTATTATCAAACCTGATAACGCTTCATCTTTTTTAGTATTGTGTGTAATTCCTAAAATATCTTCTGAAATTCCATCTTTTTTGAGCTTATCTTTAAGATCAATTATAATTCTTTGGGCAGATTTTGCACCTATTCCTTTAACCGATTGCAAAACAGAAATGTCATTGTTAATAATTGCACTGTATATTTTTTCGGGCGATAATGATGAAAGCATTAATAAGGCAGTAGTATTTCCTACACCTGAAACAGAAATCAAGTGACGAAAAAGTTGTCTTTCCTCTTGTTGGGCAAAACCATACAAAACAAAACCGACAGGAGTAGTAGCTTCAGTCTTGATTGATAGATGTGTATGTAATTTAAAATTATCTTTATCTTTAATTTTTGAAAAAGTATTTAATGAAATATTTATCATATAGCCTATTCCATTACAATCAATAATTGTATAAGCCGGATTTTTTTCAATTAACTTACCCTGAATATATGAATACATATTTACTTTTTTTATTTAGTAAAAAATATTTTAGATATTTATAAATAGGAAATTTGCAAAAATACAAATTAAATTTTATAATCTAAGCTTTTTAGAATGGACTCACAATTAAAAAAATATTAATTAATTATAAATATTAAAACCAAATATATTACTAATTTTGCCAAATAATTTGTTAATTAATTCACAATTAAAAAAATATAACTATGGATAATTTATTCAGAAAAGATGCATTTAAATATCATTCGGAAGGTCGCCCCGGAAAGATAGAAGTAATACCTACCAAACCATATTCAACTCAACGGGACCTTTCATTAGCTTATACACCGGGAGTAGCAGATCCTTGTCTCGCTATTGAAAAAAATCCTGATGATGTATATAAATACACTGCAAAAGGGAACCTTGTTGCAGTAATTTCAAATGGTACAGCAGTACTTGGCTTGGGAGATATCGGACCAGAAGCAGGAAAACCTGTAATGGAAGGAAAAGGATTATTATTTAAAATTTTTGCAGATTTAGATGTTTTTGATATTGAAGTTGATTTAAAAGACATTGATAAATTTGTAGAAACAGTAATAGCAATTGCTCCTACTTTCGGAGGAATAAATCTTGAAGATATTAAAGCGCCGGAATGTTTTGAAATTGAAGACCGAATCCAAGAAGCTATAGATATTCCTGTTATGCATGATGATCAACATGGTACAGCAATCATAACATCAGCAGGCTTACTGAATGCTTTAGAAATAAACGGGAAAAAAATTGATGAAATAAAAATTGTTGTAAATGGAGCAGGTGCGTCTGCTGTTTCGTGTTCAAAACTTTATATCAAACTTGGTGTTAAGCCTGAAAATATAATTATGCTTGACAGTAAAGGAGTTCTCCATAAAGATAGAACCGACCTTAATAACATTAAACAACAATTTGTAACTGATAAAAACGTCCATACTCTTAAGGAAGCTATAAAAGGTGCAGATATGTTTTTAGGTTTATCAGTAGCAGGTGTTTTAAAAAAGGAGTTGCTTCATACAATGGCTGAAAATCCAATTGTTTTTGCTTTGGCTAACCCTGTTCCTGAAATTTCTTACGAAGATGCCAAATCCACTCGTGATGATATTATTTTAGCAACAGGTCGTTCCGATTATCCAAACCAAATAAATAATGTACTGGGATTTCCATTTATTTTCAGAGGTGCAATGGATGTCAGAGCAACAGTTATAAATGACGAAATGAAATTAGCTGCATCAAAAGCTTTGGCAGAATTAGCAAAAGAACCTGTACCCGAAGAAGTAAATATTGCATTTCAAACAACGAATTTAAAATTTGGCAGGAATTATATTATTCCCAAGCCAACCGACCCAAGACTTATTGTAAATGTAGCCCCTGCTGTTGCTAAAGCAGCAATGGAATCAGGTGTTGCAAAAAAACCAATCACTGACTGGGATAAATATCAGGAAGAATTAAGTAAAAGACTCGGTATTAGCAATCCATTAATCAGGCAGATAAAAGCAAGGGCTAAAAGACACCCAAAACGTGTTGTTTTTGCCGAAGCTGAAAATTATAAAATGCTAAAAGCTGCCGAAATTGTGATGAATGAAAAAATTGCCGAACCTGTTTTACTTGGTAATATTGACGCAATTAAGGAATTAATTAAAATTAATGATCTTGAACTTAAAGGCGTTGAAATAATAGATCCTAAATCAATTGAAGAAAAACCGAGGCGTCAAAGGTTTGCAGAAATTTTATTCAATAAAAGACAAAGAAAAGGTATTACACTTACTGCAGCCCAGGATAGAATCTTGCACAGAAATTATTTTAGTCCGATGTTAGTAGAAACAGACTATGCCGATGCAATGATTTCAGGTTTAACAAGAAATTACCCCGATACTATACGTCCTGCTTTAGAAATAATCGGTAAAAAGAAAGAAACCAGACTCGTATCAGGAATGTATATTATTAATACTAAAGAAGGTCCCTATTTCTTTGCCGACTGTACTGTAAATAAAAATCCAACAAAAGAAGACCTTATAGAAATAACCCAACAAACTGCTTATGCTGTAGAACAATTTAACATTAAACCAAGAATTGCTTTTGTATCATATTCAAATTTCGGCTCTAATGATGGTGCAATACCAACAAAACAAAGAGAAGCTATTGAAATTTTACATAAGGAATATCCTGATTTGATTGTTGATGGTGAAATGCAGGTTAATGTAGCTCTTAATAATGAAATTCTTAAAGATAATTTTCCTTTTTCCAAATTAGCCGATGGAAAAGCAAATACATTGATATTTCCTTATTTAACTGCCGGGAATATTGCTTATAAGTTAATGCAGGAAATGGGCAAGTTCGAAGTTATCGGACCTGTTATCAATGGATTAAGCAAATCTGTTCATGTGCTGCAAATAGGAAGCAGTGTTTCTGAAATCGTAAATATGGTTATGATTGCTGTAATTGATGCTCAATGTGTTGAAAAAAGAAATAATAACAAATAATTACTAAAATTCAATGTGCAAAATTCCAAATCGCTTACCTGTACGTAAGCGTTTCAGCAAAGGCATACCTGCTTGCACATAGCTTCATGTTTGAAATTTGTCTTTTCCAGTTTATCTGGCTTAGGTATTATTAAAAAAACCCCATTACTATTTATAGCAATGGGTTTTTTTATTTTAATTCAGACAACCTGATTAAGGGATTGTAAAAAAATAACCTATACATCTTGACTCGTTCTTTTGTGCTTTCTCTTCGTTGCAAAAGTATTAAATAAACTGTGGCTATTCGCAACTTTTGCGCCTTGACAAAGCACAAAATTA
>JAIOSH010000277.1 GCA_021107685.1 Bacteroidales bacterium
GTTGATTCAGCTTTTTTTAATAATCCCGATAATAGCTTTAATATTTAATAATTTTAGTGAAAATGCTAATATAAATGAAGTTGCGACCATAAGAATAAAATTTGTCATCCAGTTAAAATGAAGCTGTTTTGAAAAAATATTTATAAGAATCACCCCAATAACAAATACAAGTAATACTAATAAATATCTATAGTTAATTCTGAATTTAAAAATATATTGAACAACAATCACCTGCACAATAGCTGTAATATATTGAGAGCTAACACTTGCATAAGCTGAGCCAAGTGCCAGTAGTTTTGGAATTAATATAAAATTCAGACATAAGCTCACTAACATTCCACTTGCTGTAATAAAATTTAATGCTTTAAGACTGCCATTTGCAGTTAATAATGTTCCGAAAACATAAGTTGTTGAAATAGGTATAAATCCCAGAATTATCAGTATGAATACCGAGCCTGACTGATGAATTCGTTCAAGATATATTATTATAGTTTCATCTGCATGGGCAGGATACAGTAACTCCATTAATTCAAAATTACAAAAACATGAACCAATCCCAACAATAACACTTATAGTTATTAATAATGTAAAAGAAAGCTTTACTATTTGTTCAACAGATTCTTTCATTTTTATCATTCTCGAAAAAATCGGTAGTAATAAAATAGCAAATAGAAAAGCTATCATATTTGAAGCGTCTAATAAACGATAAGCCTGGGCATAAACTCCGGATTGCTGATCACCTAAAGAACCTGGTAGTATCCTTTCTATCAATACAGTATCAACCCTGTTATAGAAAGTCATAAGTAATACTAATACTGCAAAAGGAAAGCTTTGTTTTATTATCATAATAAAGAAAGGATAGTTCCATTTTAGTTTTTTAAAAGCAGCTTTTTTAATTACAATGCTTAAAGCTATTAAAGCTGTTAGCACATAAGCAGCAGTTTGTGCATATACAAACCATTCTATCCTGAAAGTAGTTTTAGTAACATTTCCCCAAAGTAAAACACTGCAAATTATAATCATTAAAACACGGTCTAAAACCGATAAAAAACTATCAGTTTTAAAAAGAAGTAAGCCGGAAATATTCGAGCGTAAGTATAATATAAATGAAAGAAGGAACTGGTTGAAACCCACAAGAGCTAAAAGCTTTAATTGCTCGGGATTATAACCGATTATCAACCCAAAGCTAAAAGTTACAATAAAATAAACTACTGCAAGAATTAGCTTCATTATTACAATGCTTGAAAAATACTTGTTCAATAAATGATTATGCTGGGCAATGTTTTTATTATTAAAATTTGTTATACCAAAATCAAGGAGAATATTGAACAGAAAAGAAAAATTAAATAAGGCAAAATAAAAACCATAATCTTCTACTCCCACTATATTCTGTACAGACCTGTCAATTCCCAATATCCAAAAAGGTTTTATTAATAGATTCAGGGATAAAAGCAATGCTAAGTTTGTCAGAAATTTACGTTGCATAATCTAATAAAAAAATTATTTTTGTGCAAATTTATCATATTAAATCTAATAAAAGAAAATTTTATAAGACTTTGAAAATTGCAGTTAACACACGTTTATTATTAAAAGATAAGCTTGAAGGCATTGGCTGGTTTGCTTATGAAACTTTAAAGAGAATAACCAAAGGACATCCCGAACATCAGTTTTATTTTATTTTTGACAGAAAATATAATAAAGAATTTTTGTTTTCTGATAATATTACTCCTGTTGTTATTCCTCCGCAGGCAAGACATCCATTTTTATATTACTTATGGTTTGAATATTCAATTCCTATTGTTTTAAAAAAAATAAAGGCTGATTTGTTTTTATCGCCTGATGGTTATTTGTCATTATCAACAAATGTAAAATCTATTGCTGTATTTCATGATTTAAATTTTGAACATTATCCAAAAGATTTACCATTGTTAGTTAGAAAATATTACAGGTTTTATTTCCCGAAATTTGCTAAAAAAGCCACACGTATAGCAACCGTCTCTGAATATTCAAAAAAGGATATTATTAATCAGTATGGTATATCAGAAGATAAAATTGATGTTGTTTATAATGGAGCAAATGAAAACTTCAAAAAAATTACTGAAAGTGAAAAAAAATTAACATTAGAAAAAATTACCGGAGGTAAACAATATTTTATTTTTATCGGTTCTCTTCATCCGCGAAAAAATCTTGTCAATTTATTTAAGGCATTTGATTTATTTAAAATTTCATATTCTTCGGATATTCAGCTTTTAATCGCAGGTGAGAAAAAATGGTGGACAAATGAAATACAACATGCTTATGAGCAAATGAAATTTAAAAATGAAGTTATTTTTAGCGGCAGATTATCCGTTGAAGATTTATATAAAACAATTGGATCTGCCCTTGCTTTAACTTATGTTTCTTATTTTGAGGGCTTTGGAATTCCTATTGTAGAAGCATTTTATTGTGATACACCTGTTATTACTTCAAATGTTACTTCAATGCCGGAAGTTGCCGGAGATGCTGCTCTTTTGGTTGACCCTTTTTCTGTTAATTCTATTTGTGATGCAATGAAGCAAATTGCATTTAATGAAAATTTAAGAAAAGATTTAATTACAAAAGGGCGGATTAGAAAGAAAAATTTCAATTGGCAGAAATCAGCAGACAGACTATGGAATTGTATTGAAAAAACTTTAAATTAAGTATATAAAGAAAATATTTACCCGAAATACTTATTCGTAACTAATCAGTTTATTAATCAATTCCTATTCTCAGGCTTTGAGGATAGATATTAAAAATGGTATAGGGGGAATAAGAGTATAAAGGTATAAGGTGAGCTGTACAAAATTTAAAATTTTTTGAAAAATATTTCGTTCCATTTCAGTAGCATTGTACATTTCAAAGTTATATTGAATTTGAAATAATGAATATCGAACACTGAATATTGAATGCAGAATTAAATTTATTGTCATCCTTAATAAATTAATGATTATTACATTTACTTCAAATCAATGATTAAAGAAAAAAAAAATATTCGCTCTCTAAGCCTTAAAGAATTAAAAGATTTTTTTGATAAAAAAAACGAAAAATCTTTTCGTGCTAAGCAGGTTTATGAATGGTTATGGAAAAAATCAGCCCGTTCTTTTGATGAAATGACCAATCTTTCAAAAGAAATTAGAATTTTATTGAACGAGAATTTTACTATTGATGCTATTAATATTAACACGGAACAGCAAAGCAAAGACGGCACAAAAAAAATATCCTTTAAATTGTTTGATGGTTATATCATAGAAGGCGTTTTAATTCCTTCAAAAAACCGTATTACTGCATGTATATCGTCACAGGTAGGTTGTTCATTAGGTTGTAAATTCTGTGCTACAGGAAATTTAGGATTTACAAGAAACCTGTATTTTGATGAGATATATGATCAGGTTGCTATTTTGTCAAAACAAGCCCGCAAATATTTTAATACCACTCTTTCAAATATTGTTTTTATGGGCATGGGCGAACCCTTGCTAAATTATGAGAATATACTTAAATCAATTGATATTATAACTTCTACAGAAGGGCTTGGTATATCACCCCAGCGAATAACAGTTTCAACTGTTGGTATTGTTAAAATGATTAGGCAGTTAGGTGATGATAAACCTAAATTTAATATTGCTTTATCACTTCATACAGCTAATAATAATAAACGAAGTTCTATTATTCCTGTAAATAAACAAAATACTGTTAAACAATTGATAGAATCTTTAAAATATTATCATATAAAAACAGGTAAAAGAATAACAATAGAATATGTTATTTTTAAAGATTTTAATGATTCGCTTATTGATGCAAAGGAATTAGCAGATTTTTGCAAGAATTTTCCGGTTAAAATCAATATTATTGAATATAATCCTGTGGAAAATTCCGGTTTTTTAAAAGCAGAAAATGAGAAATTAGAAACATTTGTGGAGTTTCTTGAAAGTAAAAATATAATTATTAATATACGCAAAAGCCGGGGTAAAGATATTGATGCTGCTTGTGGGCAATTGGCTAATAAATTAGGTTCTTTAAGATAAATTATTGATGTTAATTAGTGTTTGTCCATAATGTCCGATTTCTTCGTTATACTCGTCTTTAAACTCAGTCATTTACAATAGTAAACTCCTGAGTTTAAAGACTTCGCAAGCCTCGAACTCGAACATTCTGAACCAAACACTGACTTTATTGACAGGCACTAATTACATTGTTTAGAATTATATATACAAGAAAAGAGATAAAACTTGAAAAATTAATTAATTCCAATTTTCTGGTTTTGAGGATAGATTTTGAATATGGTATAAAGAGAATAAGGGTATAGGGGAAATACGTTTTTGCAAATTCAAAATATCAAATAATCAAAGTGTAAATTACAAAGTAGGTAAAAATGCAAAAATAAAAAACAACAAAGTAAAAATAATAAAATGTTTGAATCCTAACTTTTTACTTAGATTATTTGTCATTTGATATTTTTGACTTTTATTACCCCTATTTCCTTTATTTCTCAATTCAATAGTAATATTTGTTAAGAAGTTTTCATTGTTAATTTTATACCGATTACTTACTCCTTTTTTATATCTTTGCTAAAATAATAATATTATAAATTTCGTTTTATATAACTGATACATTTTAATAATAGATTAAGATAAAAAATTGGAAAATAATTACTCAATATTAGTTCATAAATTAGATAGGTTTATCAGAAAATACTATAAAAATCAATTGATTAAAGGTTGTATTTATAGTATTGCCACTCTCTTGCTTTTTTATATTTTTACAACACTTTTAGAATATTTTGCTCATTTCAGAATTATTATACGAACAATTATTTTTTATTCCTATCTGCTTATCAATATACTTATATTAATTAAGTTAATTATAATTCCGCTTTTTAAACTTATTAAGATTGGCAAGATTATAACACACAAGCAAGCTGCCGAAATTATCGGAAAACATTTTCCTGATATAAAAGACAAATTAACTAATACGCTTCAATTACTTGATATTAGTAAAACAGGTAAATCTAACATTGAATTAATTAAAGCAAGCATTGATCAAAAGATATTACAATTAAAACCCATTTCATTTTCAACAGCCATTGATCTTACAAAAAACAAAAAGTATTTAAAATATGCATTTCCTCCTATTTTATTACTTATTATTATTTTATTCTCTGCTCCAAGCATAATTACAGAATCTACAAGCAGACTAATAAAACATAATGAATTTTTCGAAAAAAAATTCCCATTTCATATTACAATATTAAACAACAAATTAGAAGTAATTCAACATGAAGATTTCAAGCTTGAAGTTAAAATAACCGGCGATGAAATTCCAGAAAATATTTTTCTGGAATATGATAATAGTAAATTTAAATTATTAAAGGAAAGCACAATACTTTTTTATCATAATTTTAATAATCTTCAAAAAAATATCAGATTTAATATTTTAGCAGAAAAATTTAGGTCAAAAGACTATGAAATTAAAGTATTGCCAAAACCTATAGTTCTTGACTTTGAAATAGAACTAAACTATCCTGAATATACCAAAAAAATTAATGAGGAACTTATAAATACAGGGGATTTGATTGTTCCTGCAGGAACTAAAATAAACTGGAAATTTTATACAAAACACACAAGCAATGTTTTAATGAGGTTTAACAACAAAGTTAAAAAAATTGAGCAAAAATATTCAAATACCTTTACATATTCCGATTCATTTTATAAGAACCAATTATATTCAGTATCAACTTTAAATGAATTTTTAAAAAATAATGATTCATTATTATATTCAATAAACATTATCCCGGATTTATACCCGGGCATTTTATTAGAACAATATCATGATTCAATTTATGATAAACGATTGTATTTCAAAGGATTAATAAAGGACGATTATGGATTCAAATTATTAACATTCAATTATAAATTTCTCAATGATAATGCTGAAAGTTCTTTAAAACAGCACTATGTTGATACAATCCGAATTAATAAGGCAATTAATCAGCAACAATTTTTTCATTATTTTAATTTAGATGATCTTGCAATAAATCCCGGGGATGAGATAGAATACTATTTTGAGGTTTGGGATAATGATGGCATTAATGGAAGTAAATCCACCAGTTCGCAAATAATGTTGTTTAAAGCACCTACTCTTAAAGAAATTGAAGAAAAGACGGAAAATAGCAATAAGGAGTTAAAAAATGAAATGGAAAAAACCATTAATGATGCTAAAATGCTCCAAAAGCAAATAGACGAACTGAATAAAAAATTATTTGATAAAAAAACATTAAGCTGGGAAGATAAAAAACAAATTCAGGATTTACTTGATAAGCAAAAAGAACTACAAGACAAGGTAGAAACAATTAATCAACAAAACGAAGAGAAATCATTTGATGAGCAGCAATATAAACAAATAAATGAAGATATTTATAATAAGCAAAAGCAATTAGAAGAATTATTTGATAAATTA
>JAIOSH010000115.1 GCA_021107685.1 Bacteroidales bacterium
ATCAGAATATTTTATCATCATGCCAATGATAGCAATGCTTTCTTTCGGAACAGAATTTTCTGTTTTGTTTTTTGAAAAAATATTTTTTCCAAAATTGAAAACAATATCAACACAAGCATCAGGTAAAATTTTCTGTGACTTTTCCTTGGTATTGTTTTGCGTTACCCAATATGCATCAATTATATCCTGAAAATTGTTTGATGGATAAAACTCCTGATATTTCATTTTTTCATTTCAAATTATTCAGTTTTTATTCTAATCACTTCAACATTTTTATCATTACGTAAAAATTCCCATTCATAGTGCGTTTTAATATATTGATTTATTTCATTCTGGTATGTAATTACTTTATCATTAGGAGCTAAATCTTCCTTTTTCTTATAAGAAATTTTAATGCCTTTTTCATTTAAAATATTCATATAAAACAAATTTTCAGGATGATATCCTTCTTCTATAAAGTAATAGTCAGACAAATCTGTTTTGTCCTTTATTGCCTTTTTAAAAAAGTAACCGATTTGGTAGAATTCATGCCATGGGTATTCATTTGGAGTACTATATACTTTATGTATTATTTGGCGATACGGTGAAATAAAAATTAAAAACAGAAAAATGTATGGAAATAATTTAACTCCTGTTTTTTCATAAAGTGGCGAAAAATTTTTAATAAAATCAAAAGCCCAAAACACGGCTATTCCTGCGCAAATTGATAAAAGCGGAAACAATGGAATATCATACCATTCTATTTTTGTTTGCGCACTGGAAATTACAAGTAAATAAGATATTATACTTAAAGCTAATAAAATGGCAAAATTTTTTATTTTTTTATCTTTGTGAACAAAACCAATTAACAGCCCTATAGGGACAAATAAATACCATAATGTAAATCGTTTATTTATTAAGCTTTCATAGAAAAACCAAAAACTATGTTTATGTCCTTCTGTGGTTTCCATATATCTGCCTCCCAACTCATTATTATAGACAGCATTAAGATAACCGGGATTTGAAGCTTCCCGTAATAAATAATATCCTATAATAACGAGTAGAAATACACCTATACCTATATAGAAATATTTATTGCTTATTATCCACTTTAAATGTTTTTTAATAATGGTGTAAATAAACAAACCCGGAATAAAAAGTAATCCTGCTACTCCTTTTGTGAATACAGCCAATGTAAGTGCTAAAAAAAAGAATAATAAACATTGATTTTTTCGCTTTGTATCCTTTAGTTCCAAACTTGTAAAGAAGCTTAATATATATATGGTGGTAAACAATGTGAGCAATGCGTCATAATCTCCGGTTCTGACTGCATGATAACCAATGTAAACATTTGTTGTAACGAGTATTAATACAGAAATAAAACCTAACCAGAATTTTTTAAAAATTCTATCAAAGAAAAATAACATCGCTATGCAAGTGAACAATCCGGCAAAAGCGGAGGGTAATCTTATTGCTAAAACAGAAGGACCCAATATCGTCATGAAAAACGTTTGTAGCCAGATAAGAAAAGGGGGTTTAGTCCCCCACATTTCAGGTTCGCCGCAGAAATGTGTAACAAGAAAATTTCCGTTTTGCCACATTTCAAAAGCATTAATAGCTAATCTGGATTCATCCCATTGTCTTATAGCACTTGCCTCTAAGTGTAAAAAAATTGGGAAATAAATTATTGATAGAAAAATTATAATTTTAAATGTTTTATTAAATAATCTATTATTCAACATATTCTATTTATTTTTTTCCAAAATTATAATAATTTTTCACACTTACATATCATCAATGGTTTTTTAATAGTTTTTGATGTCTTATTACTTACTTGTGTGAACATTAAAATTATTAAAGCGAATCAAGAGTTGAGTTATTATCATTGCCAAAGAATGAGTAAAAAAGTGGTAAATTGATAATTTAAAATTTATTACCTTTGTTGCTTTTTTAAAACAGATTAAATAATAAATACAAAATGATATCAATTGTAGTACCAATATATAATGAAGAGTCTTTAATTGAAGAACTTTTTGAAAGAACAATAACAGCAATTTCAAAAATTACTGATAGTTTTGAAATTATTTGTGTCGATGATGGTAGTAATGATAATACTTTAAATAAACTTGTTAGTTTTCATAAACAAGAAAACCGATTTAAAGTATTATCTCTTTCAAGAAATTTCGGGCATCAGCGTGCAATTTTAGCGGGATTAAGTTATGCAAAAGGTGAGTATATTGGAATTATGGATGGGGATTTGCAAGACCCTCCTGAACTATTTGGTAAGTTTTACAGCAAACTGGAAAATGAATTTCAGGTAGTATATGGTATAAGAAAAAAACGAAAAGAAAGTATAATAAAAAAATTTGCTTACTGGATGTTTTATCGCATTTTGAAATCATGGAGTGAAATTGATATCCATCTTGATAGTGGTGATTTTTCTATGTTTACTCGCGAAGTTTTAAACGAAATGCTTAGCATGCCCGAACAAAGTGTATTTCTTAGAGGAATGCGTTCTTGGGTTGGTTTTAGACAAACCGGAGTTGAATATGAAAGAAATCGTAGAGAAAAAGGAAAAACGAAATATAGTATTCGGAAATTACTACAATTAGCAGCTAATGGAATTTTTAGTTTTAGCTATGTTCCAATAAAATTTTTAGGACATTTAGGTATAACTATAATTCTATTTAGTATTATTTATGCTATATACATAATTGTAAAAAAATTGTTTTATGGTAATATGCCGCAAGGTTTTACAACATTAATTCTTGTTATAATTTTTTTTAGTGGCATTCAACTTGTTTCTATTAGAATTTTGGGAGAATATATAGTTAGAACATATAAAGAAACAAAGAAACGTCAGTTATTTATTATTAAAGATAAGTTTTTATAATTTCATCTTTGAATCCAGTATATAAAGGTAAAAATATTAAATTAATATGTTTTTACTAAGAGGTTTTACCGATTTCGATAACTTCTTCAAAAACATCAAAATAATTCCATTAGATTTATTTTAATTAAAATTCTTGTAATAATCTACAGAAAGGGCGGAACTATCGGGTAGTTTTTCTCCTTCTTTCAGTGAAGCAATTGCTTTTCGATTTATGATAGCAGGTTCATATTTTGGGTCTAATTCCAATGCTTTGTCAAGGTTTTTTAAAGCCTCCTGCTTTAATCCGAGAATTCCGTAACATAAACCCAAATTTCCATAGGACTGAACGTGAGTAGGATATTTAGCGACCACCTGATTAAATTCGTTAACAGCCTTATTATAATTTCCTTTTTTCATATTATTAAATGCATCATTAAAAAATATCCATCAGGCTAAAAAACTCATCCAAAGTTAAACCGTCTTTTATCATTGATTTTTCAAAACGAGAAATTATTTTTTGGGCATGTTGTACAGGCTTGTCTTTTGGTTCCCCATAATTAATTATATTGCGAAAAGATTCAACCATTTCCTTAACTTCAAACCTTTTCTGATGTATAGTTCCTTTATTAAACCATGCTTCTATAAAAATAGGGTTAATTTTTACTGCCTTTTCAAAGTAAGTTAATGCTTTGTCCTCTTCATTTTGCAATATTCTAATTACCCCCATTCCATATTGTACTGAATGATAATTAGGATGTTTAAATAATAATTTAGTCATTATTCGTTGGGCTTCAGCAGTATTTCTTTCGGCTATCATTAATGCATTATCAACAGCATCATCAATGTCGGGATTAATATAAACCGTGAATTCGGGAGTTGTATTCTTTTGTTCATCTTCTTTTGTTTTTTTCTTAACATCAATCGTTTTATTTTCTTCATACTTTTTAGCTTCATCAAAAAAAACACATCCTTCACAAACAGATGACCTTGTTTTAGCACAACACTTCGGACAAATTAATGCGTTCGCATTAATCATACAAATACGCTTTCCGGTTCTTACAGAACAAATAATACATTTTTGTTTTTTCGTAACCGTTCACGGGGTTTAAGTTGTTAATAAACAATGTTTTATAAAAATAAATTTTTAATATAAAAAATATAGTATTTTTAAAGTCTTTATTTTCAATCAGTTGAATTTTGCAAAGAAAACGCTCAATTTTCGTGAAATCATAGTTAACTCACGGATTATTAAGGTTATAAAACATTTTTTATACCCTGTGAACGGTTACAATAAAATAATCTATTATTCAACATATTTTATTTATTTTATTTTCCAAAATTAAAATAATTTTCCCACACTTATATATCATCAATGGTTTTTTTAAAATATTAGGATAATAATTTTTAAAATGTAAAAAAATGCATCCTCATAAATAGAAGTAAGAAGCAAATTAATATTTGATTATTTTGTAATTACTATATTGCCGGTTACCAATAATTAGTTTTAAAAATAAACGCTTTTTTCCAGATTTTAAAAAAATAGGGTTGAGATATTTTATTTTGTTACTCACTTATTCATTTACTTTTAACCAAAATGAACCGCCATGCCTTT
>JAIOSH010000027.1 GCA_021107685.1 Bacteroidales bacterium
TTAAATGATTGTTTCCATTCTTTTATTAATTCTTTTTCTGAAATACTTAAAGTGTTCAGTATTTCTGTTGCTTTAGTGAAAGTGATTAATTTAACTAAAACTTCTCTTCCGTATTTATCGTCAATAAATTTCACAATAGAACCAGCAAATCCATACTTATGTTCTCCCTTCCAAATATCAGCCAGTTTGATTGGTGCTCCTTTATCTAAAATATGGCTTTTTGCTCTTTTGAAACGTCCATCATCTAATTGTCCTGAAGCATAGACAGCAAGTCCTTCAACAAACCAATCTATATTTTCTATGTTTTCAAAAGTTGGAGAGGGATTGTTTTGTCCATGAAAAACATGAACTAATTCGTGAATAATTAATTTTTTTGTAGCGATTGTATCATTATTATCATGTTCGCAAGCTTGAGTTTTCCATATTCTTGGGGATAAGATGTCTAAACGGTGTGCAATTCCACTTGCTACCATCCAGCACTGTGATGTAAAATCAGGCATATTCCAATCTTTTTGCCATTGTTTGTCCAAACTGTCTCTTTCACTAAAAATATACACATCAAATTCTTTTTCAAATCCTTTGTTAAAAAATCCCTCAATGTATTTTTGTCCTTGATTGAGCCAATGTTCTATTTGTTCAGCCTGTTGATTATCAATAGAATCATAGTGGAGACGATATGGTTTCTTTTCAATTTCTTTCTCTTTAGTTTTAATTGGTTCAGTTATTTCAGAATTAGTTTTTTGTTTCCGAGTATATTGACAACTGGACATTGTAATTATTATCATTAATATTATTAATTTTTTCATAACATATGTTCCTTAAATATGGTGATTTAAACTTTTTTTTGTTAATGTCATTCTTGTTGTTGTTATTTGTGCATACTTGCTGATATAATTACTTTTTAAAAAAATTAGTGTGACCCCGGAAGGACTCGAACCCTCAACCCTCAGAGCCGAAATCTGATATTCTATCCAGTTGAACTACGGGGCCATTTTTTTTACAAAAATATTAAAAATGTTATTATCTGAAAAGAAAATATTATATAAAAATTGAATAAACGGAGTTTTTATATATTTTTGTTCGATTGAAAATATAAAATTCAATAATAATGAAAACAGTTAAAACTAAATTATTATTAATAATGAGTATTTTACTTTTCTCTTGTGGTTCGCAGGATAATAAAACCACTGATGAACAAAACATCACAAAAAAAGATGATTATAAATATTTGTTGGAACAATTTGCTGATATTAAAATCATGCGATATAAAGTTCCCGGGTTTGAGGATTTGTCATTAAAGCAAAAAGAGTTGATATATTACCTAAGTGAAGCTGCTCTTGCAGGACGTGATATAATTTTTGATCAGAATTATAAACATAATTTATGTATCAGAAGAACCCTTGAAGAAATTGCTAAGCACTATAAAGGTGATAGAGAAACAGAGGATTTTGGGAAGTTTATGGTTTATACAAAAAGGGTCTGGTTCTCTAATGGAATTCATCATCATTATTCTACTGATAAATTTCTTCCTGAGTTTTCAAAAGAATATTTTGTTCACTTAATTAACAATTCCGATGGTGCTGAATTTCCCTTACAAGAAGGCGAAACTATTAAAATATTAATTGAAAAATTAACTCCAATTATTTTTAACCCTTCTATTGCCCCGAAAAGAGTTTGTCAGGATGCTACAAAAGATTTAATTAAAAATTCAGCATGTAATTTTTATGAAGGTGTTTCTGAAAATGAAGTTGAAGACTTTTATGCGAATATGAAAGTGCCTGATGATACACAACCTATATCGTATGGTTTAAATTCAAAAGTAGTGAAAGAAAATGGAAAAGTAGTTGAAAAGATTTGGAAAACAGGCGGAATGTATAGTGATGCTATTGAGAAAATAATTTATTGGCTGGAAAAAGCTGTTACAGTAGCTGAAAATAAACAACAAAAAGCAGCTTTGGAAAAATTAATAGAATATTATAAAACAGGTAATTTAAAGACATTTGATGATTATAACATCTTATGGCTTGGTGATTTACAATCATGTATTGATGTTATAAATGGTTTTACTGAAGTTTATGGAGACCCTATGGGAATGAAAGCGACATGGGAATCTGTTGTGAATTTTAAGGATATGAAAGCGACCAAAAGGGCTGAGACTATTAGCAAAAATGCACAATGGTTTGAAGACAATTCACCTGTTGACCCTAAATATAAGAAAAAAGAAGTTAAAGGAGTTAGTGCAAAAGTAATAACAGTAGCACAATTAGGAGGTGATTGCTATCCTTCAACACCAATTGGCATTAATTTACCTAATGCCGATTGGATAAGGAAAGAATACGGTTCAAAATCCGTTACTATGGAAAATATTACTTATGCCTATGACCAGGCATCTCTCGGTAATGGTTTTCTTGAAGAATTTTGTTTTTCTAAACAGGAAAGAGAATTGGCAAAAAAATACGGCTCTCTTGCCGGTAACCTGCATACTGATATGCATGAGTGTGTTGGTCATGGTTCAGGGCAATTATTACCGGGGATAAGTACAGATGCTTTGAAAAATTATCATTCACCTTTGGAAGAAGCCCGTGCCGATTTATTTGCTCTTTATTATATGATGGATGATAAAATGATTGATTTAGATTTGATGCCGGATATTGATGTAGCTAAAGCCGAGTATAACAGTTATATCAGAAATGGTATAATGACACAGTTGACAAGAGTGGAATTGGGCAAAAATATTGAACAGGCACACATGAGAAATCGCCAGCTAATTGCTAAATGGTGTTTTGAAAAAGGTAAACCCGATAATGTTATTGAAAAAGTAGTGAAAGATGGTAAAACTTATTATAAGATAAATGATTATGATAAATTAAGAGAATTATTCGGTGAGTTGTTATGTGAGGTTCAAAGAATTAAATCGGAAGGTGATTACGAAGCAGGTAAAACACTAATAGAAACTTATGCTGTAAAAGTTGATACTGTTTTACATAAAGAGGTAAAAGAACGTTTTGAAAAATTAAATATCGCTCCTTATGGTGGTTTTATAAATTCAGTTTATGAACCTATTATAAAAGACGGTGAAATCATAGATGTTAAAATTGTATATCCTGATAATTATACTGAACAGATGTTAGATTATTCAAAAAATCATTCATTTTTACCGACATATAATTAATTTTTGGTTTAAAAAATACTTACTATTATAAGAAATGTTACAGAATGAAAAATAAAGGATTAGCTTTTAAATTAAGTTTGTATATTTTATCAAGTGTTGTTGTAATATTCGTGATAATACTTTTTTACAATTATAAAATTTCAAAAGAGCTGATACTTAAAAATGTTGAAGAAAGTACAAAAAATTTAACATTTTCAACAGTAAATAAAATTGAAAGTATTTTAAATGCATCCGAGAAAATTCCTGATAATGTTTCCTATGTTCTTGATTTAACTTCTAACAATCATTTAAAAATTATTGGTTTATTAAAATCTGTTATAAAGGAAAATAATGAAATATTTGGTACTTGCATTGCCTTTGAACCATACAGCCTGTTTGAAGATTCATTGTATTATGCTCCTTATTGCTGGAGAAAAAATGATTCAATAAAATATAAAAATATCGGAAGTAATGATTATCAGTATTTTAATATGGATTGGTATCAAATTCCTAAGGAGTTGAATCACCCTGTTTGGACAGAGCCGTATTATGATGAATTTGGCGGTGAAATAATAATGTCAACCTATTCAGTGCCTTTTTATGATATTGTTAATGGAGAAAAAAAATTTAAAGGTATCGCTACTATTGATATTTCACTTTCATGGTTAGAAAAAATAGTTTCATCAATAAAAATATTTAAAAGCGGATTTGCTTTTTTAATTTCAAAAAATGGAACTTTTATTACACATCCTGTTCCTGAGTTTATAATGAATGAAAGTATTTTTAGTATTGCCGATAAATATGATCATCCTAATCTACATAAAATAGGTCAGGATATGATAAGTGGAAAAACAGGATTTGTTCAGATAAATCCTGTAAGTACTAAGCGTAAAAGCTGGGTGTTTTATGCCCCATTACCATCAAATAATTGGTCATTAGCAATTGTAATTCCTGAAAATGAATTGTTTGCTGATTTACATCTTTTACACAACCGGTTAATATTAATTGGTGTATTTGGATTTATCGTTCTTTTTATATTAATATTTTTTATTTCCCGTAAAATTACAAACCCATTGCGAGAATTAGTATCAGTTACAAAGCAGATCGGTTCGGGAAATTTTAATGTAATATTACCTGTATTCAAAGCTAAGGATGAAATATCAGAGCTTAGCAATTCTTTTGTTTTTATGCAGAATGAATTGAAAAATTACATAAAAGATTTAAAGGATACAACTGCTGCAAAAGAAAAAATAGAAAGTGAACTAAAGATAGCTCATGATATACAACAGGGAATCATCCCGAAAATTTTCCCTCCATTCCCTGAGCGTATTGATATAGATATTTTTGCAATTCTCGACCCTGCAAAAGAAGTAGGAGGTGACCTTTATGATTTTTTCTTTATTAATGACCATAAAATTGCTTTTGCTATTGGAGATGTATCTGGAAAAGGAGTGCCTGCTTCTCTTTTTATGGCAATTACTACAACTCTATTAAGAGCAAAAACATTTAAAGATCAAAAAGTAAATGATATTGTTAAGAGTATTAATATTAAGCTTTGTAAGGATAATGAAAATGCTATGTTTGTAACATTTTTTCTTGGAATAATTGATTTACGAACCGGTGAGATAAATTATTGCAATGCAGGTCATAATTATCCTTATATATTACGAGCCAACAAAAAATTAGAAATTTTAAATAAAACTCATGGAACTCCTCTGGGCTTATTTGAACAAATTGATTATAAATCCGATAAGATAGTACTTGACAAACAAGACACATTAATATTATATACTGATGGTATTCCGGAAGCTATGGATAATAAAGGAAATTTATATGAAGATCATAGGCTGCAGGATACTCTTCTAAAATTATGTTGTAATAAATCGGCAAAAGAAATTACTACAGAACTCGTAAAAAGTACAAAAAAATTTGCTTCCGGCACAGAACAATCTGATGATATTACTATTTTAGTACTTTCTTATTTTTAGGGAGAAGTTAGCAACAAGCCGAAGAAAAAGACAATAACAGAATGACAATGAAATTTTTTGCTGCATAAAAACAGAAAAGAAAAAAGAAAGAAAGGCTACCCTTCGCAAAATTAAAAGAGGTGTTTTACCAACTCACAAGCCGACACAAAAACACCACATTTAATTTTGCCCAATCACCACCAGACTTACAAACTATTTCAATAACTGTTAATAAAATTTTCGTTATAAGAGTTTTGAAATACAAAAAATAATATATATTTGCCAATATATGACAAGTCAAACTAAGTAGAATGAATCATTTCGGAGAAAAAATAAAAGAGTTGAGGGAGCAGAAAGGTTTGCTTCAAAAACACATTGCAAGCCGACTTGACATTGATACTCCAATGTTGAGCAAAATTGAAAGGGGAGAACGGAAAGCAAAACGAGAACAATTGTCAATACTTGCAAAGGCCCTTTCGGCAGATAATGATAATTTGCTTTCTCTTTGGCTGGCAGACCAAGTTTACGATATAGTTAAAGATGAGAATATGGCTTTGAAAGCAATTCAAGTAGCAGAGGAAGAAATAAAATATGAAATAACTCAAAAAACAAAATGAGCTTTAATCCAGATATACAATACAGATGCACAATTATCAGAGGTAAATCCATTTCAAGAATGGATGATTATCTTCCTGTTTATGCAGAAACCCTGAATGAAATTTGCCCAATTCCTTCCAAAGACTTTGATAAAACTTTTGATAAAAACCTTTCACGTTTTATCAAAGGTGATGGTAAGACAATAAAAAATCATCGGACTGAAAATGTAGATAAACTTTTGGGAATGTATTTTGAAAAGGATGGAATCATTTACATTTCAGAGAGGACTAAAAAATTCTTAGAGGACAACGATCAACCTGCATTTTTTAAAAGTGTTTGCTTCAAGTTTCAACAACCAAACGGCTCACAAAAAATCCAAACAACCACGAGAGAGAAAATTGAAAATAGAATAAATTTTAAACCCTATCATTTTTTACTATCATTATTAAAGACAGCAGCAACAAGAAAAATTATCCTAACTAAAAATGAAGTTGCATATTATGTATTAAATGCACTTCAAGTTTTACAAGGCAAAATTTCTATTGATGAAGTATTAACGGCAATTGAAGCTGACAGAGTAAAAGGAATTGAAAATAAAGTTGACACTTCAAGAAATTATGCTTGGGGCTATCAGCACATCAATAAACAGTTTGATTTATTAGAACTTACAAACCTCATTCGTAAAGACGGAAAATCAATTTGGCTCAACTTAAGAGAAACGTCTTCAATAGAATTATTCATCAGAGATTTATCAAGACCGTTAGCGATTGATTTTTCAAAATACGATTTTGATGAGAAATTTATTGAGAAGAAAATCAAAGTTGAATGGCAACAATATTTCGGAAGAAAATCAAAATTGGAACACGAAATGTTTTTTACAAGTGTTCACGGCTTACATTTCCCTTTAATTAACAAACTTGAATTAGAATATGAATGCAGTTACCGTAACAGAAAAAGTAATTGAAGATATTCTATCTGCTGACAAATCAATATTGGCAGATGTTCTCTCACTTAATCAGGGAGATTTAAGTCCGATTGCAAGGCAAAAGAAATTTGATAGCATGAGAATTCTTGATTTGCTCTATTTGCATCAAAATGAACTTTTACTGATAGAATTAAAAGCCGTTCCTTTCTACTCTGACATCATTGAACAAATAAATGATTATCACAATGAACTTTTAAAACTTCAATCTCGATCAAAATTAATCAAAACAAAAATCAACAAAATCATTCTTGTTACTGATGCAAGGAAAGAACATTTTGTTGCTTGTGAGAAAGAAGAAATAAAACTTATCAAGTTCAATATTGAAGAAATACTTTTCAAATATTATCAGAACTTTCGTGAGCTATCTGCATTTTTAAAAATTCAGCCAGGAAATTGGGGAGTTACAAGATTATATTTATTAAAAAATACTTTGGCATTGCTCAATGAAGGTGTGGCGATTAATGAGATTTGCAAAATTGAAAACAGATCAATTAAGACAATTTCCAATCGCTTTGTAGTTGCAAGCTTGATTGGTCTGCTTGAAAAAAGTAAAAGTGGATATTCTTTAACAAAGCTGGGAAAAGAAGTTTTATCCAAAGATGATTTTGCATCAGAAGAAAGATTTAATGTTGACCAATTTGAATTAATTTCTGAATTTGTAAAAGATAATCCTTTCTATTCTCAAATCACTTTCAGTATTATGTCTGTCGTTGATACTGTTTTCATTTTATCTAAAGCAGAATATCCAATTAGGTATGAAATCTTTCAAGATTTTTTTGTTCGTTCTCTGGGGAAAGATAAAACTTGGACTAAACCGAGAGCACAACTTACTGGTACTTATCATTTCGCAAACTATGCAGAAGAATTGGGTTACATTCAGAAAGTTGACAATCATCTTTTCCTTACTCCAAAAGGAATTCAAGCAATTCTTATTTTCCAATTAAATCGTTCAATTAAACTCATCAACGCAAGAAAGTAAGTTTTCAATTCTGAAATACTTCAATCTCTTTTGCAGTTAAAGCTTCACATCAAAAGTATTTAAAACAGAAAAACTCAAAATCTCTTTTTTGTTGCTTGGCTTGCTATCATTGAAAATGTTTCAAACATCAAAAAAGAAGGGAACGGAATTAAATACAAAAACAGAAAGAGAATACCTAACGGATACATAAACATTGACAAAGATGTTTGGGGAAAACAAGCTTTTCCAGAAGATAAATTCAGTTTTATAAAAACAAAACTGACAAAACATCTTAAAATAATTTCAGAGGATATCAAAAATAATTTTGGTAGTTGTGAAAAACAACCGAAAATTTTCAAAGGAAGTTGTTTAGAGTTTGACAAAATGTTTTCAGATGAAATTCAGTTTACTTTCTTTTCTCCGCCCTATTGTAATTGCTTTGATTATTTTGAAATTCATAAAGTAGATCTATGGCTTGGCGATTTCGTAAAAGACAAAGAAGAATTCAGATTGCTTCGCAATACAGGTTTTCGTTCTAACACAAATTCATTAAACAACAAACCAATCATTTACAAAAATGAATATGTCGAAGGTTTGATTTCCCTATTTGATAGTGATAAACTTTGGAATAAGAAAATTCCGAGTGTTGTTCGAGGTTTCTTTGACGATACACATACATTATTAAACAAACTTTATATGCAGACAACAAAAGGTGGTTATGTTGGAATTGTAATTGGTAACTCAGCATATTCAGGAGTAATAATTCCAAGTGATGTTTTGATTGCTGATATAGCAAAAGAAATTGGCTTTAAAGTCAAAAATATATTTGTTACAAGGCACTTAACAACAAGTTCACAACAAAAACAAGGATTAGAACCATTAAAAAATATTTTAAGAGAAAGCATAGTATTACTTGAAAAATGATTGACACTTTAGAGTATCAATTTGTAAAGGAAATAATCCCTTCAGAGATTAAAAGAGATTCAATTCTTAATATTATAACTCGTGATGTGAATACATATACACACGGATTTCATAAATATCCAGCCAAATTTATTCCTCATATACCTAAGTGGGCAATCGAAAAGTATTTGAATGGCAACAAAAGAAAAATCATTCTTGATCCTTTTTGTGGTTCGGGTACAACTTTAGTGGAGAGTATTTTAGCAGGACATGATGTAATCGGAATTGATATTGACCCTCTTGTCGGCATTGATTTCAAAAGTAAAAACTACAAGAGTTAATGAAAAAGAGTTGGAAAAGATTTCAGGTTGGTTAATCAAAGAGATTAAAGCGAAAAAGAAAGGAACTTTTATGCCCGATTGCGAAACGATTGAACATTGGTTTACTAAAGATGCTATTAAAAAACTTTCTGTTATAAGAACTTTGATAAATCAAATTCCAGAAAAATTTGGTAATATTAAAAAAGTGAAAGACATTCAAGACCTTCTCCTAATTTGTTTTTCATCAATCATCCGCAGAAGCATTAGAGGATGAGGTTTTATCAACAGCATTACTTGATAGAATTTTGTATAGATGTGAGGTAATAAAATTATCGAGTCAGAGCTATCGGATGGAGAACAGGAAAACAATTTTTTAAAATAATAACAACAATAAAGATGGTAATAAAAAGAAATAAAAAAAGAATTGAACAATCCAAAAAAAAACCTATAAAATTGGTGATTTACTTTTGCGAAAAATTGTAGATTTGCAATTGCGAAAAATTGGTGATTTTACTTTTGCCATTTACAGCAATTACTTCACCGCCTTATATTAAAGCAATTGACTACATATATAATCAAATGGTAGAGCTTTTTTGGATTGGTGACTTATTTCAAATGCAAACACAGACGAAACAGAATCGTAAGAAAAATGAATATATTGGCAACAAGAAAATTTCAAAAGCTGAGTTCAATAATTATACTCCATACAATACCATTTTGAGCATAGACAAATTAGATAAAAAATTGCAACAGATTTATGACACTGACAAAAAAAATGGACACAAACATTCTTATGTAACATTCAAATATTTTGCAGAAATGGGAAAACATTTTGTTGAAATGTCAAAATCGTTAAACAAGAAAATTCATTATGTAATGGTTGTTGGTGACAGTAATGTAAGCGACATTTACATTGACACAGCAGATTTCCTTATTGATATTGCAGAAAGAAGTGGTTTTAGAATTTCAAACAAGTGGGGGTATATAATTAAAAATCGTTTTATGCGATTCGACAGGAAAGGAAGAGGCGGAATCATTAAAATTGATTGGGTGCTTGACTTTGAGAAAATATAGCCAACCCATTTATAGCACATTTGCATTTTTACCAACACTAATAGCCAAACAAAAAAATGCAAAAGAGCTATAAACCCAACGCACCAGAACAAAAAGACAATGCAGCAAAAATGAATGAAACTAAAATGATAGACAAAAACGGCCAGTTGCTAACACGCAATATATTTATTGTAAAGAAGCGGATCAGAAAACAACAAGTTCCATAGTGAAATAGAAAATAATTAATAAAAAAAATGACCGAAAATAAAATCATAATAAATAACCAAATTTCAGAACTTGAAAAAATCAATTTATTTTTAGATCGATTAGCCGAAGAATGGAAATTATTGCCTAAAATATGCTTTAACTTAAATTTGGTTCTTGAAGAAATTATCACAAATATTATTAATTACGGATATGATGATGATCTTGTACATCAAATAATTATAAATTTATCTTTTGAAAATAATATGATAACAATGTGTATAGAAGATGATGCTAAAGAATTTAATCCATTAAATATACCTGAACCTGATCATCTTGATAAACCCTTAGAACACAGAAGAATAGGGGGTTTAGGTATCCATTTTGTAAAAAAAATTATGGATAAGATTGAATATAAAAGAAACAATAATAAAAATATATTAATTTTAACAAAAAATATCTAAAAGGAGAATTATTTATGAAAATTAAAGAAAAGAGAATAAATGATGTTGTGATAATTCATTTAAACGGCAGGTTGGATACGGCAAATTTCGGGATACTTGAAAAGAATTTACTTGATTTGATTGATGCTAATGAAAACAATATTCTTATTAATTGCAAGAAGCTTGATTATGTCAGCAGTTCCGGTTTGCGGATTTTATTAATGGTATTAAAAAAGATCACCGCGATTCAGGGTAAGTTCATTTTATGTGAATTAAAAGAAAACATAATGGAAATATTTAAAATATCAGGATTTACAAGTATCTTTGAAATATATAATAAACAGGAAGAGGCATTGAATAATTTTGGTTCTACTGCAATTTAATGGTAAATTAATATTTTATGGTTCCACTAAATTTGTAGTCATACCATAATTTGTAACTGACTTAAATAATATGGCGTATTTTATACATTATAAAGACCCTAATTCTCCTGAAATTGAAAAAATACTCAATGAATTACCAAAATGCCCGGGAACCTGTATTTTTGTTGATATAGTAAATTCAACAGATATAAAATACAAAACCCGAATTAAGGATTGGGGCAGAAAATTGAATAATACTTTTAATTTTATATCATTTTTAAATGATTTCCCCGAAAATATTGTAAAAGGCATTGGTGATGAAATAATGTTATTTATTCCTGATAATGCTTTATTTGCAAAAAAAACATATAATGATTATTATTCTTTATTAGAAGAAATTTATGCAACTATAGATAATATTAAAAATTTTCCATTAAAGGATTTATTCCTGAATTGTAAAGTCTCAATTCATTATTGTACTGAGGTTTATAACATAACTTTTTTAGAAGGATACAATGATTATTATGGAAGTGATATAGACCTGACAGCACGCCTGATGTTAAAAGGAAAAGCAAACAGAATTGTTTTAAGTGAAAAATTTTATAAAAAAGTAAGAAATGATTTAAAGAGACTAAATATTCAGAAACAAAAAACATGTATAAAATTTATTTCATCTAAATATATTGAAGATTTTAAAGGTGTACCAAAACTTACAGAATTAAGAGTTATTGATGTGTAAATTTTTAATTAACTTTACGAAACTTTTTAAGAGTGAATATAATAAAAAATCTAAAAAAATTTACAGGTAATTTTATATTTAAAAATAAATTATCAAAGCTAAAGCGGAACAAAACACTGATTAATCTTAATAAAGCTAAAGATATTGCATTAGTTTACAAGGTATATAACGAACAAGATTATAATAGAATAAATGAATTAATAAAATCATTAAAAGAAAAAAAAAAGACCGTATTAACAATAGGTTTCATTAATAATAAGTATATTCCGCCTTATTGCTTATCCGGTCATTCGGGTTTTTTTATTAATTTAAAAGACCTAAACTGGTATGGCAAACCGAAAAATGATTTTATTAATGAATTTATTAAAAAGGAATTTGATATTATCATTGATTTAAGCTTAGAGGATAATTTTGCATTACAATATATTTCAGGTCTATCGAAATCTAAATTAAAAGTTGGAAGATTTGGGAATAATAATTCAAATTACTATGACCTGATGATACAAACTAAAAACGAAACTACTTTAAATGAATATATAGAACAATTAGTCCATTATTTATCAATCCTTAATAATAAAGATAATGAATAAAAAATTTATAGGAACCGGCGTAGCAATTGTTACTCCGTTTCATAAATATGGAACAGTAGATTTTACTTCACTTGGAAAGATAATTGAACATGTTATTTCCAACAATGTTAACTATATTGTAGTTTTAGATGTTACAGGCGAATCAGTAACCTTGTCAATGGATGAGAAAAATGCTATTGTAAATTATGTTATTGAAACAGTAAATAAAAGAGTACCAATAGTTGTTGGAATAGGAGGAAATAATACTCAGGAAGTGATAAACAATATTAAATCAACATCATTTGAGGATATTGATGCTATTTTATCAGTATCACCATATTATAATAAACCACAGCAAAAAGGCTTATATTATCATTATAAAAACATTGCAAGTGCAAGTCCTGTGCCTGTATTACTTTATAATGTACCGGGCAGGACAAGTGTTAATATGAGTATTGACACAACACTCAAGCTTGCAAATGATTTTAAAAATATTATTGGTATTAAAGAAACATCGGGAGATATTATTCAATGTATGGAGATTATTAAAAACAAACCAAATGATTTCCTTGTTATCTCAGGGTATGATGTTTTTGCTTTGGCACTTTTGTCTATGGGAGCCAATGGGGTGATTTCTGTTATTGCCAATGCCTTTCCAAAAGAATTATCTGATATGGTTTCATCTAAGCTGAATGGAAATAATAAAAAAGCAAAAGAAATTCATTACAGATTATTTGATATTATGAATACTTTATTTGCTGATGGGAATCCTAGTGGTATTAAAGCCGCACTTGATATTTTAGGTTTATGCCCGAATAATATGCGAGTACCGCTTGTAAAAGTTAATAAATCAGTTTATAATTATCTGTCTGTCCTGATTGAAGAATTTAAAAAAAACAATTTGAATTAGATTATAATTGAATGATAAAATGATTGAATGATAAAATAACAGTAGAACCAATAAAAAAGGAGTAAAAATGATAGAAAAAAATAAAGAATATGCAGCTATTGTAAAAAAAGTACTGGACCCTACAAATATGCGTACTGCTAAACTTTGTCTAACACCTTATGTTTACAACCAGGAATTTAAGGATAAAATGAACCGTATCACAATTGCTTATGCAAATTTGTTGGAATTTGTTTTCCATGAATTTCCAACAAATAAAAAAATTCAACAAGTGCTTGAATATCCGCCTGATCTGGAAAATTATCTCAATTCTCTTAATGTTTATGAACAAAATCTTGCAGCAGCGAGAATAGATATTTTTGTTACTAAAAATGATGGCTTAAAAATGGTTGAATCCAATTGTGAAATACCCGGTGCAAATGAGGAAAGTTATTTTTTAGAGCAACATTTTCTGAAAATTTATCAGCCAAAAGGATTAGAAGCAATGCCTCGTATGGAAATCGTTTATAATACATTAATGCATTATTATGAAATACAGGCAAAATATTTTAAACTACCTAAAAAAGAAAGTCTGAACATTTATCTATCTCAATGGCAATCTGAAATAAACAGAATCCTTGGTGAATATGATATTATTATGGATTATATCCGTAAAAAAGGTCATAAATGCGGAATACTTGACCCTAATAAAATTAAGATAAAGGATAATAAAGCATATGACCTGAATGGGGAACGTATTGATTTAATTTACAGGCGTTTTACTGCTGACGAGCTTCCTTTGTATGCAGAGAAAAAATGGCAAATGGCTATTGACTGGGATAAAGCTGAAGTTGCTGTGGTCAACCCGTTTTGTACTAAACGTGTGGACTCCAAAAATATAATGGTTCTTTTTAAAGATGATGATTATGAAGATGTTTTTCATGAGAATCTTAAAGATGACCTTGCAATTGTCAGAGAGATAATCCCATGGACAAAAAAAATTAAAGCCAGGCTTATTTTAAAAAATGGCAAGGAAGTAGATGCACGGGAATTCCTTATCAGGGAAAAAGATAATTTAGTTATAAAGCATGCAAATGCTTATTCCAGTTCAGCAGTTTATATTGGCGATGATACTGATAATGAAAAATGGGAACAAGTTGTTGAAGAATCACTTAAAGGCGACTGGGTAGTACAGGAAAGAATTGATCTGCCTGAAATTGAATTAGAATACTGGGAAGACAACAGGATAAAAACTGTTAAATGTATCTATAATGTAAATCCATATATTTATGATGGAAAATTAGGAGGTTTTTTAAACAGGGCTTCAACCGACAAACTTACTTCATTCAAATCCGGAGAAATTGCAGCTATTATGCCTTGCTTTCAGCGAGTAAGTCAATAGTGTTATGTTAGATGTTAGTTGTTAAATGTTATATGTTAGTGGCAAGGCTGACATGATCACCATCGTAAACAAGAAAGAGATGATAAAACGATTAATAATAGTATTTCAAACGAGCTTTTTACTTTTATTTTTCCTGTCACTATTTTGTTATAGTCAAGAAGTCAAAGACAATCGGATTGATTTTATTAAAGTATATAGCTCACAATTATGTCCGAGACCTCCGTTTGCAAAACAAGAAATTGAGATATCAAATAATCAAATTTGCTATCGAAATGTATTACCACCAAGACATAAAATGAATAAAGAACATCTTGATGTTTATGATTCTTGGGATATAAAGCCCAAATATCAAAAAATCGAAACCGTAGATTATGACTCAATTGTAAATTTTATTTTGACTTCAGGTTTGCTAAATATTGATTTAAATTACACAAAACCTGATACTACTGGCGGATTGATTTTTATGAAAATAGGTGCTTGCTCATATCAGTATGTAATAGAAACATCGGAGAAAGAGATTAGTTTATTAATTTTAGGTGTAAAGGATTTTAAACTACCAGAAATTTTAATAGACTTTGACAGATTATTTAAAAGAATCTTAAGTAAATATAATGATGAGAATGAGTAATAACCAGCCACTAACAGCACATCAGCACATGGCCACATTTAGGTCATCAAGACAAGGAATTGGAAACATAAAATGGAGTAGCGAATGGCCACGTGATATAACTGAAAAATGTTATACGTTATATGTGAGATAGTGATTCAAATAAAACTTATATAAACTGATAGCCTATAACTAATAATGCGAATCAATGGTTGAAAATATAATTTACAGATATACAGGTTCAATCCTGACAGGGTTTAAAACCCTGTCAGGGTTATACCGTTGATAATCATTACAATAGTCCAACTTCTGACTCACATTAACCAATAACTAATAACAACTTATGTATTATTAAAATATCAATTAATCGTTAATTTTTTTTAAACAAGTTTTTTTCAAAGTTAGAAGACCGAAGTCGGAAGAAATTTTACTTCAGACTTCTAACTTTGGACTTTCGACTTGCCCTTTAAGGCGTTATGGAATAACAATTCTTATATAGAAAAAATATTAAATTATTAATTATTCAACAGGATTAATCTGTGTAATCAGTGGCAAGATCAATCAGCGTATCTCTGCGCCTCTGCGTTTAGAATATTTGTTTGATTGAACGCAGAGACACAGAGATGCAGAGATATTATTTATTAAATATCATTACATTATCATAAATTAACACAAAACCCATGTTTGAAAATAAAAATAGAAGAACTGAATTGTCCGAATTAGGTGAATTTGGTTTGATAGATCAACTTACAAAAAAAATAAAATTAAAGAACAAAAGCAGTATCAAAGGCGTTGGAGACGATGCTGCTGTGATTTATTATGGAACAAAACAAACTTTAGTTACAACAGATCTGCTTGTTGAAGGTGTTCCTTTTGATATGACTTACACTCCTCTGAAGCATCTCGGATATAAAGCTGCTATTGTAAATTTTTCCGATATCATTGCAATGAACGGAATTCCTAAGCAGCTTATAATAGGCATAGCTGCATCTAATCGTTATTCTGTTGAGGCTTTAGAAGAATTGTATGCAGGTATTTATCTCGCTTGTGATAAATATGGCGTTGACCTTGTTGGCGGTGATACAACTTCAAGTGTATCAGGATTGTTTATTTCAATAACTGTAACAGGTGAAGCTGATAAAAATGAAATTACTTATCGTGATACTGCAAAAAATGGTAATTTGATTTGTGTTTCAGGTGATTTAGGTGGCGCCTATATGGGTTTATTATTACTTGAAAGAGAAAAAAAAGTTTTTAAAGCTGACAAGAATATGCAACCTGATCTTGGAGGTTATGATTATATCTTAGCCAGGCAGTTGAAACCGGAAGCAAGAATTGATGTTATAAATCATCTAAAAGATATAAAAATAAAACCAACTGCTATGATTGATATATCTGACGGATTAGCTTCTGAGATACTTCATATTTGTACTTGTTCAAAATTAGGATGTAATTTATACGAAGAAAAAATCCCTATTGATGTAACAACAATTAATATAGCTGAGGAATTTAAAATTGATCCGACAGTATGTGCTTTAAGCGGAGGAGAGGATTATGAATTACTTTTTACTATAGAACCGGATTATTTTGATAAGATAAAAGATATTGATGGTATTTCAGTGATAGGTCATTTGACAGCAGAAAACGAAGGTGTTAACTTAATCAGCAGGTCAGGTACTTCAATTCCTATTACAGCCCAGGGTTGGGATGCATTATTAAAGAAAGATAATGGAAAAAAATCATAGCTTTGTAAATTAGATTGAGGCTAAGGCGTTTTAGATTGTTAGTAGTTTAGATGGTAGTCATTGTCCCGTTAGGGACATTATATTTATAGAAAATGAAATACACCCATAACAAATAATATATTAACATTGAAAATTGCTTACAAATAGGAGAAATAAAGGAAATATGGGAAAAAATGATAAGTATTACAATCATTTACTTTCAATTATTAAAACCTTGCCCGGCAAACCGGGTATTTACCAATATTTTGATAAGAATAACAAAATTATTTATGTAGGTAAGGCTAAAAATATAAAAAAACGAGTATCTTCATATTTTAAAAAAGATAAGTCTATTAGCGGAAAACTTGCTTTATTAGTAAAAAAAATTACAGATATTAAATTTATTATTGTTGATACTGAGTTTGATGCTTTGCTCCTTGAAAACAACTTAATTAAAAAATATCAACCCCGATATAATGTTCAATTAAAAGATGATAAGACATTTCCATGGATATGTATTAAAAACGAAGCTTTTCCCCGTGTTTTTCCAACCCGTAACCTTATAAATGACGGTTCTCAATATTTTGGACCTTATGCTTCTGTAAGAATGATGAATACCTTACTTGACTTTATAAAACAATTATATCCTCTTCGCAATTGTAAATTCAATTTAACACGGGAAAATATCAATAAAAAGAAGTTTAAAGCCTGCTTAGAATATCATTTGAATAATTGCAAGGGTCCTTGTATTGGCAATCAAACAAAGGAAAATTATGACATTACTATTTCAGAGATCAAAGAGATAATTAAAGGAAATATCAATACAGTTGCAAATCAATTAAAAAAACTAATGCTTGATTATGCAAAAAAATATGAATTTGAGAAAGCACAAATAATTAAGGAAAAATATGAACTTTTAAAAAAATATCAGAGTAAATCAACAATTGTAAATCCTAAAATACATAATGTAGATGTTTTTTCAATTATTACCGATGATAATTATGCTTATGTTAATTTCTTAAAAGTAGTGAATGGAGCAATAATTCAGGCGCATACTCTTGAGTTAAAGAAAAAATTAGATGAGAGCACCGAAGAATTACTCTCTTTGGCAATAACGGATTTCAGGCAACGATATAACAGTAATGCCCGTGAAATAATAATTCCATTTAATCTGAATATAAAAATACCTGAAACAAGATTAAGTGTTCCGAAAAGAGGGGATAAAAAACATTTACTTAAATTATCGGAAAGAAACGTAAAGTATTATAAATTAGACAAAAAAAAGCAAAAGGATTTGGTTGACCCTGAACGCCATACAAAGAGGATTCTCAACCAGATGATGAAAGACCTTAGATTAAAAGAGCAACCTATACATATTGAATGTTTTGATAATTCAAATTTTCAGGGTGATTATCCTGTTGCAGCAATGGTTTGCTTTAAAAATGCAAAACCCGAAAAAAAAGAATACAGGCATTATAACATTAAAACAGTTGATGGTCCTGATGATTTTGCTTCGATGACAGAAATTATATTTCGCAGATATAAAAAATTACTTGATGAAAAAAAACCTTTACCACAACTTATTGTTATTGACGGCGGAAAAGGCCAATTAAATGCTGCATTAAAAAGTCTTGAAAAATTAAATCTGAGAGGAAAAATTACAATTATTGGTATTGCAAAAAAGTTAGAAGAGATATATTATCCCAATGACCCTATTCCGCTTTATTTGGATAAAAAATCCGAAACATTAAAAATTATCCGGCAATTACGCGATGAGGCTCATCGCTTCGGCATTACACATCATAGAAAAAAATTAGAAAAAGGAACAATAAAATCTGTTCTTACGGAAATTAACGGAATTGGATTTTCAACAGCACAAAAATTGCTTTGGGAGTTCAAATCCATAAAAAGTGTTAAAAAAGCCTCTCTAACCGAAATTCAGAAAGTAATAGGAACTTCAAAGGGGAAAATAGTTTTTGAATATTTTAACCCGAATAATTCAGGTTAATTTATAGCAAGTTTAATTTTTTCAATGAATTCAATTTTTGACGTTTTTTTGACCTTTTTCTTTTCGTATAATACTTTTCAAATTTTGATAACTCATCTAAAAATCTTTCTATTGAATCCTGAAATTCATTCATTGGATTTATTAATTCATTTTTACTTATAGCTTTGTCCATATTTGTTTTATTTTTGATTTTTTTTATAATGTAAAAAAGTATAATATTTTATTTTCTCTTAATGATTTATTCATCTAATTTGTAAAATGTAACCAATATATCAAAAATTCAAAAAATTATTTTATATCTTTATCCGCAAATTATTAATTCAATATTTATGAAGGCAAAAATATTTTTATTATCCATTTTCTTATTAATCAGCTTTTTAATTAAGGCTCAAAAATTTAATGGTGGAATTATTGCAGGTTTAAGCGCAACTGAAATATCAGGCGACAGGCTTGAAGGACCTAACAAAGCCGGAATTTATGCAGGAGGTTATGTAAATTTATATTTTACAGAAAAATCTTCTTTTCAAATGGAAATTGATTTTATACAAAAAGGAAGCAGGAAAAATCCTGATACTCTGGATTTTAGTTCTTATCTTTTAAGAATAAATTATGTTGAACTTCCCCTACATTACAGGTATGATTTTCATAAAAGAATGACTTTAGAAATTGGACTTTCTTATGGTGTTCTTATTAATAATTATGAAGAAGTTAATGGATTGGAACATGATGCAGGATATGGAAATTTTAAAAGAGGAGATTTAAGTTTTAGCTTCGGGTTATTTTATTCCATAACCGACAGATTAAGATTTAACATACGCTATGCCAATTCTATTCTTGCGGTCAGGCCTCATTCCGATAACCAAACTTACAGATGGAATAAAGGTCAATATAATGAAGTTTTAAGCTTTACTTTTCATTATGAATTATAAACATATTTACATAAGCATAAAAAAATATCTTCTGCTAATAATATTTTTATTATTCTCCTGCATAATATCTAATGCTCAAAATTTTAAGGGGGGAGTAATGGCAGGCCTTGCTGCAAGCCAGGTCGGAGGCGATACTTACTGGGGTTTTCATAAAGCAGGGATTTTCGCAGGTGGTTTTGTTAATATACAAATTACAGACAGATCTGTTGTGCAAATGGAACTGGATTATATACAAAAAGGCAGCCGGCATAACATTGATTCTTTAAAAAATGATTCTGTAACTTACATATTACGTCTCAATTATGTTGAAATATCATTTATGTACCATTATATAATTTCAAATAAATTTACTATTGAAGCAGGATTATCAAATGGTATATTAGTTAAATCTTATGAAGAATATAATTACCAAAATATTACAGACATTCAACCTTTTAGAAAGTATGATTTTTGTGTTGTATTAGGACTGTCTTATTCCCTTACCGAAAAATTAAAAGTAAACATACGCACATCCAATTCTCTTATAGGCTTAAGAAAAAACAATGATTATGGCGTTAAGCGTATTTTTGACTCAGGACAATATAATGATGTTTTAATTTTATCTCTTTTTTATAATTTTAATAAATGATGAATACTATGAAAAAACAAAATTATCTTACTTCTATTGTGTTAATAATTATGTTATCTGTTTTCACATATTCAACAGGAAACACAAAACCAATAGATTTTAAATCAGCAAAAAAAGTTGCAGAAATAAAGCTCATTCAATCAGATAAAGCTGAAAATTATTCCATTAGAGAAAACGCAAATATTTTTAAAAATAATAAAGAACTGATATTATTCTATATTTTCGAGCTTGCACCTAATGGTTATATTGTTGTTTCTGCTGACACGGACATTCCACCGGTAATAGCATATTCATTTACAAATAACTATTATACACAAAATTCAGACAATAATATTTTAGTTCAATTACTTAGGGCAGATATTCAATTGCGTTTGGATAATCTATGCAAATTGCCACAGGAAATTATTAAAAACAGAAATTTATCATGGGAAAATTATCTTAAAGAAAATATTGATAACTTAACAGATAAAGGTTTTCAGCAATGGCCTCCGGAGGGAACTACTTCTACCGGAGGATGGCTTGAAACAAACTGGACACAAAATGCTCCATATAATAATTTCTGCCCCATAGATCCTGTAACAGGAAATAGGAGTATAGCAGGATGTCCTGCAGTTGCTATGGCACAAATTGTAAATTATTATCAAACAATCAATAATACGATTTTTACTGATGATGACGATTACTATCATAGTTATGCAGGACGAAATTACTGGATAGATGATGATTATCCGGAACATGATTTTCCTTCTTTTCCACAATTAAATGTCTATCTTGACACTTTGGTAAATCACTGGGAAGAACAACAATCATTAATAAATAATGACAAAGCAGCTATAAATTTTGCCTGCGGAGTTGCTGCCAAGCAGGTTTATACTTCCACTGCATCAGGAACCTTTGGGGTTAATCAAGCTTATGATGCTTATATGAAATTTGATTTTTCAAGTGCAACTCTTTTAGGGCAAGGTGATACTGCTTTTTTATATATAGCCTTGTCGCAAAACATGAAGGATGCCCGCCCTGCTCATCTCGCTGTTGTTACACCTCAATGGGATATGGGACATAATGTAGTAGTTGACGGATATAATACTGATGAATATTATCATCTGAATTTCGGATGGGGTGGTTCTTATAATGGTTGGTACCTCTTGCCTGAAGAAATTCCTTATGGTTTAACTGTTATTGAAGGAGTAGTTCTAAATATTGATTATCCTGCTACAAAAATAAATAATAATTATACTGTAAATCAGGTTGATTATTTAAAAATTTATCCCAATCCTGTTATTAATAATTATACTAATATAGAATATACTCTTTCCGAGACAAATTATGTTGATCTAAAAATATTTAATATAAATGGTCAACTTATAAGAACTCTTATAAATTCCATACAAAATAGCGGAACTTACAATATTATGTGGAATTCAAAAAATGATAAGGATTATTCGGTTTTACCCGGTATCTACTTTTGCAGCCTAAACACAGGCAATGATATTAAAGTATTAAGATTTATAGTTTTGAAATAAAAATTTTGCGATTAATTATTCTATTACTGATTTTTATCTTAATTAAATAAATGCCCGGTTGGTAATTATTAAGTTTTATCTGTACCAAACTGGAGTTAAAATCTTCATTAAATATAATCTTGCCTATTACATCCATTATGATTATATTCTTTATATTAATTCCTGATTGAATGTTTATAATATCAGACACAGCAGGATTAGGAAATATTTTTATAGTATTTTTATTGACATTTTCTTCTATTCCAACAAGTTCATTCACTGTAATATAATCATCAATAGTTTTTGTATCAGAGCCATACTGGTTGGTTGCTGTCAGTGTAACGCTATAAATACCGGGTGTATTATAAACAATTGTTGGATTTTGTTCTGTTGATGAACCGGGGGTTCCACCTTCTAATATCCATTCCCAGCTTGTTGGATTTCCTAATGATAAATCAGTAAAATTAACACTTTCACCTTCATAAATATTTGTAATATCTGCTATAAAATTAGTAATTGGTGGGACTGAAGGCGATTCGCAACTGATATTTGCAATCCATCCTGATTCATTAGCATAATAATCGGAATGGAACTGGAAAGTTATTGCACCATCATTATTAGTAGCTATAATTGTTCCAGGAGAAACAGTGCCGCAATAAGTTCCTATTAATGAAGCTGAAGTGCTTGTACCGTCATAAATCTTTAACCAGTCATAATCACAGGTTGACTCCCATTCAACATTAAAAGAAGTAAATACGCATTTTATCTTATTATCAGTTATAGCAGGCAAAAATGTCATTGTTAAATCTTCATTATCGGAATAATTACCTGATGGTCCGCCTGAATCATAAAAAGCACCTTCACATGTAGTTACTGTTATATTTTGCATTAAATATTCAGTACTAACCGTTATATAGTTGGTTTTTGTTATTGTATTTGTATTTGTTCCGTTAGACACGGTCAATGTTACAGAAAAAGTTCCTGTTGAATTATAAACAATATTTGAGGGATTCTGATTATTTGATGATGATGGTGTTCCTCCTTCAA
>JAIOSH010000481.1 GCA_021107685.1 Bacteroidales bacterium
ACAGGTCGTTCATTATGATTAAAGGTTTACCGGCAGGTACTGTTAATTTTGCTCCTGCTTCAATTAATAAATTACTGACAAAGGCATTAGCCCAACTGTTGGTTTCAGGGAAATTACCCCCGGGTGGCGAGGAAGGAATAGTAACATCAATATTATAAGGAACCGTTCCATCATCCCAATTACTGTCTGTACTCCAATCGGTATTTGTCATTCCTGTCCAGAAACCCGGCAAAGTTACTTCTGAAACTTCAATGTCATCTAATAGTATATTTTCAACTGCTGAAGTATAGTTAGTTTGCAACCTGAATCTGATCTTGTAACCTGCTGAAAGATCATAATTATCTGATAAATTTAATGAAACTTCGGTCCAGTCTGTCCAGTTTGGAAATATACTCACTTCAGAATGATTATAGGCTACATGCCATGAAGATGTGCTGTTTTCGTAAACATCAGCATAAAGATTAATCAATCCGACAGCACGCATATTATACCAAAAATTTAGTCTTACATGTGTTTTAGATGTGTAAGGTACAAAATCTGCTGTAATAGAACATGTCCTTCCTAAATTATCTGTACCGGTAGAATGTAAGGAGTATTGTCCTGCCGGAGTATGATTATCCATAGTAGTTATTTCCAGAACACCGCCAAAAGGTATATCTGTTGTCCATAGAGGGCGGATAGTCCCTGTTTCCCAATCTTCAATAAATGGGATGGTTTGAATATAGGGGTCTGATTCGGTAGTGAAATTCCAAATAGGGCAGCCTGTTGCATCACCGTTTGTATTATAAGGTATGATTTTCCAATAATAGATAGTATTATATGAAAGTCCGTGAGAAGTATAATCATAAGTAAGCACATTACCTAAATCCGTACCATTAACCAAATTTGTCGGGTCGGTTATTCCGCCTCCATCAGAACCGAAATATAATTTATATCCGGTTGCATCAGCAACAGAGTTCCAGTTTAAACTGCCGCTTAAGCTGACACCTGTTTGTCCATTTGTTGGTGAAACCGGTGTTGTACATGAGGGCGGTGTAGCATAAGGGTCATAACCATCTAAGGTGATAGCTCCTGTGTTTGTTGGGTCTAACCAGTCTCTCAAACGTGATGATGATGATGAACCATAATCCCATGACATAGAAAATTTTCCATACCAATCAGCTAAATTATTTCCACAAGCTGCATAACCTCCATGTAATTGTCCGACAATTCTGTGATTGGGGTCAAATAAAGCTGAACCCGAAGAGCCTCCTTCCGTAGTTCCAACATCCCAATCAATTACTTTCCAATGTGAATTACTTACTCCCGAAGTACCCAAATACCTGTCAGAAACAACAGGGTCATATTCAAAAGATATTTTTTTAACATCGCCTGATGGATGGTGAATTGCTGTGGAAGAAGAAGATGCAACATTTTGCCTATTCCATCCAATATAATATGGATCAAAGCTTTGAGGCGGAGTAGTTGAAATTTCAACTAAAAGGAAATCAGAGGCAGAATTTTCTGCGCGTTTAGTAGAGTTCTGAACAGTATAAGAAGTAGGACCATCTGTACCTGGATATGGGCATGTGGAACTTTCATATTTAAACATAAATATCCATGTGCTTTCACTTCCGCCACAATGCTCGGCAGTCAAAAAATACGGAGTTCCATCCTCATCTGTGTTATTAACTAATGAACCTGAACACCATCTGGTATTATTAGCAAGTAATATCATTGCCACTCCCTTTTTTTCAGTTTGCCAATTATTTCCTTCAGGGCAGTTTATGTTAACATTACAAGAACCTGAAGAACCAAATGCTTTTGAATTCAACAAACCGAAAACATCCTTATAACCATGAATAACCTTAGATATATTTATCACACCCTGACCTGCAACATTAGCAGGTTCATAATATTCCAAAATACATGATTCTCCTTTTACTAAGAATGAAGCAAACACCCGGTTTTCTTTATTATTGGCTTCTGTAAATGCACCTAATATATGACTTTTATCTTCGCTGTAAATAAAAAATTTGCTTTTAGCCGGAATATTAAAATCATTATATATCAAATTAATTGAATATGCCCCAACAGATATTATATTCAATCTCCAAATCCTGTCACCATTTTCAAGTGTTTCCCATAATCCGGAGTTTTCCAAATCATAGTTTACGTCAATATCTTTTCCAAATCTCCATGGAAAGCCCCCTGCGTATTCTTCAATAGAATCTTCCAAAAGTAATTTATTAATATCAAAAATGGGCATGATCTCTTTCGGGATTTTATTATCAAGTAAATTATTCTTTTCAAAGCTTATAGGTGTTCCACCCTGGCTTATTTGTGCTTTGACAGAAAAATTAAAAATGCTAAAAAATAATAATGCTGTAATTGATAAGTAAATATTTTTCATTTTATAATTATTTTTTTGTTTATAATTCAATTTGTTAAAACAATTAAGATTAAAAAATCATTCAAAGATATATAATTTTCTCCATACAAAAATAATAAAGATATTTTAAACTGAATAATTTTTTTAAAGTTTATTAATTTTCTATTCTATCTTTGCAAAAAAATAAGAAATATGAGCTTTATTGAAGAACTACGCTGGAGGGGTATGATACAAGATATTACTCCCGGAACTGAAGAACAGCTTCGTAAGGAAATGGCTACAGCTTATGTAGGTATTGACCCGACTGCTGATTCATTGCATATCGGACATCTTGTTTCTATTATGATGTTGAAACATTTTCAGCTTGCAGGTCATAAACCTATTGCATTGATTGGTGGTGCAACAGGAATGATTGGCGATCCTTCGGGGAAATCGGAAGAAAGAAATCTTTTGGATGAAAATATTTTGCGACATAATCAGGAATGTATAAAAAATCAATTAGCAAAGTTTCTTGACTTTAGTAAAGATAAAGAAAATAAGGCTGAACTGGTAAATAATTATGACTGGATGAAAGATTTTAGTTTCCTCGAATTTATAAGAGAAATAGGTAAACATATCACAGTAAATTATATGATGTCTAAAGATTCTGTTAAAAAAAGAATTGGTTCTGATTCAAAGGAAGGAATGTCTTTTACAGAATTTTCATATCAATTAGTACAAGCTTATGACTATTTAAATTTATACGAAAATAAAAATTGCAAACTCCAAATGGGTGGTTCTGACCAATGGGGAAATATTATAACAGGTATAGAATTAATTCGCAGAAAGGCAGGAGGAGAAGCATTTGCCTTAACATGTCCTCTTATTACTAAGGCTGACGGTGGAAAATTCGGGAAAACAGAAACAGGAAATATATGGCTTGACCCTAAATATACTTCACCTTATAAATTTTATCAGTTTTGGTTGAATGTTTCAGATGAAGATGCTGCAAAATATATCAAAATATTTACTTTTTTTTCTAAAGAAAAAATTGAAGATCTTGAAAAACAGCACAAAAAAGCGTCACATCTTCGTATTTTACAAAAAACCCTGGCAAAAGACATTACAATAAGTGTTCATTCCGAAAATGATTATAATGCTGCTGTTGAAGCTTCACAAATTTTGTTTGGCAAGGGAACTACAGACACATTAAAAAATTTATCCGAAAATATGTTATTATCGGTTTTTGAAGGTGTACCTCAAAGCGAAATTGCAAAAACAGAAATTGATAAAAGTATTGGTATTCTTGATTTCTTGGCTGAGAAAACCAAAATTTTCAAATCAAAAGGTGAGGCAAGAAGAATGTTAAAAGACAATGGAGTATCAATTAATAAACAAAAGGTAAAAGATACTTTTATTATTACAAATGATATGCTTCTTAATAATAAATATATTCTTGTGCAAAAAGGAAAGAAAAATTATTACCTGGTTAAGATTTTATAAATTTTAGTTTTTCCCATTTAATTATTGACAATACTAAAAATCATGACTCAGGCTATATTAGTAACTTTTACACATTTATTGGCTAATTATAATCTTCCCTTTATTCTTAAAAAAACCGGAGTTGATATTGTAAAAATAAATACCTTCTGACAGATTTGACAGGTCTAATTTAAAATTATTTGTATTATTTGCTTTTAAAAATTCTTCAATTACTGATTTGCCATATACATCAAATAACTGAAATTTAATTTCATCATTAAATGAACCTGTTAATTTAATATATATAACATCTTTTGCGGGATTAGGATGTATTAAAATTTCCTGTCCGAAAAAATTGTTTTCATAAACAGAAACAGGTTTAAATGTCAGTTCAAGTGCATCTAAATACAAAACACTTCCTAAACCAACATAAGCAGAGTCTTCTTCAATATTACCTGATGCAAAAGCAAGGTTAACAGTATCGGCAATAGGAAGAAAATTGTATTGAACAGGTACTTCAAAATAGGTATATGAACTAACAGCCGGAAGTTTTAAAACTTGTTCTTCTAACATGATTGTAGAATCCATGCTTGAATCATACCAAAATAAAGTTATGCTGGCTAATGCAGTATCAGGCCCCTCAGGGAAATATTTATAATAACCACTTAAAATATCCGGATTTTGACTTACAGGCATACCGCCAAAAGGACCATCATCACCAAAACCACCATTGGTAATAGCTCCAAAAACATCATTCCACATAGTTTCGACATTTTCCAAACGTAAAGCATAATTGCCATCATAGCTGTCAGTGGTTTTAGTAACTGCAAGGTCGGTAAAATTTGTCCAAAAATTTGATGTAAGCCATTCATCAGGTTCATCGGAAGATATATCAGACCAGTTTTCAAAATCGCCATTAGGAAAAAGCGTGCTTACCCCGGTTAATTCCAATGCGTCAACATATATATAGCTTCCTGCATATTGCAAAAAATCCAAATTTGAACTGACGATTACAGCAGCTAAAGTATCAGGTTGAATATACGGGGCAAGCCATGTAATCGGGAGAGTAAATTCGGAATAATTGGATTGAGTACCATAAAATGCTTGCATTGCAACTCCAAGAGGTATGCCGTTAATTTTAAAAAGTAAAAAAATATAAGCAGTATCATTTACTTCCAAGCCATATTTAACATAACCTTTTAAGGAATCCGGTCTTTCGGTATAAGGTACTCCGCCTATTAAACCTCCATCTCCGGGAGTCCCTATAAATAATCCTCCAAATATTGTTTCATCATTGCATTCAATAGTTTCAAGTTTTACAGCATAATTACCCGTATGACTATCTGTTGTTTTTGTTACATTAGCTATTCCTGTACATATATAGCTTTGGCTATTAGTAGAAACAAATGTATCTGGCTCTTCATAGTGTGTTTCAAATGTCCAGTTCTCAAAACTTCCATTAGGAATTGATTGTGAAAAAGTTTTTAAAGAAATGAACATTATAAGACTAAAAAATGTAAATAAATATTTTTTCATAATTAATTGGATTTTAATAGTTATTAATTATCATAGCTCCAAATAGCCCCTTCTTTTGTATCTTTTATTTGTATATTCAATTTTGTTAATTCTTCCCTGATTTTATCAGAGGTAGCATAATCCTTGTTTTCTTTAGCATTTTGACGTATTCTAAGGATAGTATTTATTAAACTCTCTGACAAATCATTTTGGTCTTTTGATGATTCTTCTTCCAAACCCAAAATATCAAGAATAAAAATTTTAAACATATTTTTTAATAATTCCAGGTCTTCAGCAGTAACAGATTCTTTTTTGTCATTGATGGAGTTGATTATTCTGACGGCATCAAACAGATGAGCTATCAGAACAGGGCTGTTAAAATCATCATTAAGAGCTTTATAACATTTTTCATTTAATTTTTTAATATTTACTGTAGAGTGGTCTGAAGGTATTAATTTGTTAAGTGTTTCAAAAGTTTTAAATAATTTTTTAAGTCCTTTTTCAGCAGACTGTAATGCCTCATTTGAAAAATCAAGAGTGCTACGATAGTGAGCCTGTAAAATAAAAAATCTTATGGTCATAGGGCTATAAGCCTGTTCCAATAGATCATTCTCTCCTGTAAAAAATTTTTCAAGTGAAACAGCATTGCCGAGTGATTTTCCCATTTTTTGCCCGTTGAGTGTAATCATATTATTATGCAACCAGTATTTAACAGGTTCAATGCCATTAGCTGCAACAGATTGTGCAATTTCGGATTCGTGATGAGGGAATAATAAATCCATTCCACCGCCGTGAATATCAAAATGTTCACCTAAATATTTAGTTCCCATAGCAGAACATTCCATGTGCCAGCCTGGGAAACCATCACTCCATGGGGAGGGCCAGCGCATTATATGTTCAGGTTGAGCTTTTTTCCATAAGGCGAAATCATAACTATTCCTTTTTTCGTCTTGTCCTTCCAATTCGCGGGTGTTTGTTACCAAGTCTTCGATTTTTCTGCCGGATAACTTTCCATAATGATGTTTCTTATTATATTTTTCAACATCAAAGTATAAAGAGCCATTTACCTCGTATCCGAAACCATTATCCAATATTTTTTTTATCATTTCGATCTGCTCAATTATATGACCCGAAGCACGAGGTTCTATACTTGGTTTTTTAACATTTAACTGTTCCATATTTTTATGATACCTGTCAGAGTAATATTGAACCACTTCCATTGGTTCTAATTGTTCTGATTTTGCTTTTTTTGCAATTTTATCTTCCCCTTCATCGGCATCATTTACCAAATGTCCTACATCAGTAATGTTACGAATATAGCGTACTTTATAGCCGAGATGTTGTAAATACCGGAAAATCAAATCAAAGGTAATTGCAGGACGGGCATGGCCTAAATGAGCATCACCGTAAGCAGTAGGTCCGCAAACATACATCCCCACGAAAGGGGGATTTAAAGGTTCAAAAAGTTCCTTTTTTCGGCTTAGTGTATTGTAAATATGTAATTCCGTATTCATTTTACAAAATTAACAATGTTATTTTAAATAAAAATTAAAAATTAGTATTAAAAAATTAGTATTAAAAAATTGGAATAAAAACCGGAGATATTAGTTTAAAAAATTTGGAAGGACAATAATGTTTTTCGAGTTATTCAATTAATTATCGATCATTAATAATTTAAGTTTTCCAAAATTATCACCATCGCTAAATCCTTTTAATTCACAAAAATAATATACTTGTTTGTCCTTTTTATAAATTACTATTTTTGAACTTAGTTCTTTATATAAAGTTAAACCAAAGTTCTTAATTTCATCTTTACTGTATATTTTGCCTTTTATTAATTCTTTCATATGGCAAAAATACGATATTAAAATCAATTCTGCAAAATTATTTTTCAATCAATTCCTATTTTCTGGTTTTAAGGATAGATTTTAAAAATGGTATAGGGGGAATAAAGGTATAGAGGTATAAAGGTATTATATCAATTATGAATTATAAATTATGAATTAAAGCCGCTATGCGGGATATAGACACCATTCAAATTTGAACAACATAGCCTGTCCCGATTTTCGGGATTGGTAAGCTTGACTTTTTAAGAGCTTAATAACCATTCCCCATATTTCCTCTATTTCCCCTATTCCCCTTATACCCCCAATAATAATATTTATCAATTAGCTACGACTGGTTTAATGGAATGGAATAATTCCCGTGTAATTTTCAGGAGTTATTTTTTTCAGTTCATCTTTTATTGAGCCCGAAACATTTAATTTATTAATAAAATTTTCTATTACTTTTTTATCAATTTTTTTATTAGTACGAGTCAGGTTTTTAAGTGTTTCGTAAGGTTTAGGGTAATTTTCCCTTCGTAAAACAGTTTGAATGGCTTCGGCAACAACAGCCCAGTTATTATGTAAATCTTCATAAATTTTTTCTTTATTAAGTATTAGCTTATTCAATCCTTTCATTAAGGAATTAATAGCAATAATAGTGTGAGCTATTGGCACACCGATATTTCTTATTACTGTTGAATCTGTTAAGTCGCGTTGTAATCTTGAAATAGGTAATTTTGATGAAAGATGTTCAAATAAAGCATTAGCAATTCCTAAATTACCTTCTGAATTTTCAAAATCCAAAGGATTAACTTTATGTGGCATTGCTGATGAGCCAACTTCTCCGGGTTTTATTGTTTGTTTAAAATAATCCATTGAAATATAAGTCCAGAAATCTCTGTTTAAATCAATTAATATTGTATTAATTCTTTTTAAGTTATCAAAAAAAGCTGCCAGATTATCATAATGTTCAATTTGAGTAGTAGTTTTTAAACGCTCCAAACCAAAGCGGTTTTTTATAAAATTATCAGCAAATTCCATCCAGTTAATTTCAGGATATGCAACATAATGAGCATTAAAGTTACCGGTTGCTCCTCCAAATTTTGCACAGAAAGGAATTGTTTTTAATAATTTTAATTGTTGTGTTAATCGTTCGGCAAAAACATAAATTTCCTTACCTAAAATAGTTGGGGAAGCCGGTTGCCCATGAGTGCGGGCAAGTAAAGGAATATTTTTCCATTGCTTTGATAATTGAATTAGTTTATTCAATAATTTTTTTAAAGACGGGTATAAAACATCTTCATAAGCCAGCTTTAAAGTATAAGGTATTGCTGTATTGTTAATATCCTGAGATGTTAAACCAAAATGGATAAATTCTTTATATTCGGAAAGACCTAATTTGTCAAATTTTTTCTTAACATAATATTCAACAGCTTTTATATCATGGTTTGTGGTTTTTTCAATATTTTTAACTGTAATAGCATCTTTAAAAGTAAAATCCCGGCAAATAGCTCTTAAATCCTCAAACTTTTTTTTGTCGAAATTTTCTAACTGTGGCAAAGGCAAATTACATAAAGCAATGAAATATTCAACTTCAACAAGTACTCTGTAGTTAATAAATGCAGCTTCTGAAAAATAGTAAGATAATCCTTCAATTTGTTTTTTGTAACGACCGTCAATTGGAGAAACGGCACTAACATTTGATATTTCCATATATTTTTATTTTATATCGGTTTCCAGAAAATTTTTTAATTGATTCGATTGAATATTTGTTTTAATTTTTCCATCTTTAGAATATGAAATATTTCCTGTTTGTTCAGATACAATTATTGCCAGTGCATCGGATTGTTCAGTAACTCCTATTGCTGCTCTGTGTCTCAGTCCAAGTTCGGAAGAGATATCCTGATTTTTTGATAAAGGGAGAATGCATCTTGCTGCTTTTATTTTATTTTTAAAAATTATTACTGCACCATCATGTAAAGGACTGTTTTTAAAAAATATATTTTCAATTAATTGTTCTGATATATTTGCATTAATTATTTCACCCGTTTCAATATATTGTTTTAATTCATTTATGTTGGCAATAACTATAAGTGCCCCTGTTTTAGATTGAGCCATTTTTTTACATGCATTAATAATTTTATCAATTTCAAAGATTAATGTATTATCAATATTTAATTTCCAAAATAAAAATCGTTTGCGTTTTCGATTTATAAAACTTGGAGTTCCCAATAAAAGCAGAAATTTTCTGATCTCAGGCTGAAAAACAACTATTAATGCAATAAAACCAACACTGATAAATGCTCCGAGAATTTCACCGAGCAAATCCATTTCTAATGCTTTAACTAAATTCCATATTAAGTAAACAGCAACAATACCAAAAAGTATATTAATTGCAACAGTTCCTTTTAAAAGTTTATATAATCCGTATAATAATAATGCTACTAAAAAAATATCAATAACATCTAACAGATGAATCTCAATAAAAGTGGTTATGTATAGTGTTAACATTAAATTGATAATTTAGTACAATTTTTTTCTTTTTAAAAGATAAGGCAGTAATATTTGTTCAAACCCTTTATTTATGTCTGCTTCAATAAAATCTATCCTGTATTGCCCGCATTTAAGTTTTAATTTATTTTTAAAATCCCCGGTTGATTTGATATATTGGTCTTTGACTTCATTGGGGCGAACCTTTAATTCTTCTCCGCTTTCCATATCAATAAATTTATATGGTCGGTTTTCAAAATCAAAGTCCAGTTCTTTTTGTTTATCTATAACGTGAAACAAGATTACTTCGTGTTTATTATGTCTAAGATGTTGTAATGCAGAGAACAGATCATTAGCAGAGCTGGTATTTTCGAGCATATCACTAAATATTATAACTAAAGATCGTTTATGAATATTTTCTGCAATCTGATGTAAAGCTTTAGTAGCTGATGTTTTTTTGCGTGTAGATGTAGAAATAGGCATTAACAATTTTTCAAGTTCAGTATATAAAAATTTTTGATGAACAGAACTTGATTTAGCCTGTGTATGTAATTCAATGTCTTCGGAGAACTTGCTCAAACCAACAGCATCACGTTGTTTTTTTAATAAATTGATTAAAGCAGCAGCAGCATAGACCGAAAAAGTAATCTTATTTGGATTATCTATAGAGATATTTTCTTTAACAGGAAAATACATTGAAGAAGAAACATCAATAATAAGCTGGCATCTTAGATTAGTTTCTTCTTCATAACGTTTTACAAATAGCTTATCGGTTCTTCCATATAATTTCCAGTCAATATGTTTAATTGATTCGCCTGTATTATATAAGCGATGTTCGGCAAATTCAACTGAAAAGCCGTGAAAGGGGCTTTTGTGAAGCCCTGTAATGAATCCTTCAACTACCTGTTTGACAATAAACTCTAAAGAGCTAAATTGCTGCAGCTTGTTATGATCAATAAAATAATCCACTTTAACTATTGCTTTGTAAATTTTGTTAAAAACAAACTTTTAATGATTAATTGATATTTTAATAATACCTAAAGCTGTTATACGTTATTTGTTATTAGTTATAAGGCATTATATCTTCACGAAACATATTTCTATCAGTTTATATAGTGCCTGAACGAAAGCGTTGTTTCTTGTCATTTCGACCGGAGGGAGAAATCTCAAGTCCTGACATACAGATTGATGGAGATTTCTCCCTTCGGTCGAAATGACAGTTTTGAATAGTTTTTCGTGCGGGCACTATAAAAGATTTATTTGTATTACTATCACATATAACATTTAACGTATAACTCTTTTTTATATTTGATTGTAACCTTGAGTTACGTTATGTTTATTAGTGTATATATTTGACATATCGCATCTCTCTAACCTGATCTATTTTTACAGATGTGATTCTAATTTGCTGACTAAGACTTGTTTTGGAACTGCTCCAACCTGTTTATCAATAATTTCACCATCTTTAAAGAAAAGAACTGTTGGGATATTACGAATTCCGAATTTTGCTGAGACTCCCGGATTGTTATCAACATCAACTTTTCCAACAACGACTTTTCCTTCATATTCTTGCCCGATTTCCTGAACAATAGGTCCGATCATTCTACAAGGACCGCACCATTCCGCCCAAAAATCAAGTATAACCAATTTGTCTGATTTTAATACTATTTCTTCAAAATTTGCATCTGTTATTTCTAAAGCCATAATTTATAAATTTTAATTGTTAAACTTTATTTGTTTTTCAAATGTATAATATTTTTTAATTTGTAATTAAAATTTTCAGATAATTCTTTATTAACTTAGTTTGTATTTAATGCCGGGATAACTATTAATCGCTTTAATAAAGTATGAACCATCCACTCTATATTTTTTTGATGGCATTTCAACCGAAATATTATCAGCAATATCAGTAATATGAAATTTTAGATTGCATTTTCCTTTATTGGAGTTTACCAAGCTGTGGATTTCTTCAATCATTTTTTCAGAAAGATCATTTAGAGAAAGTTGAATAATAATTTCGTGTGTAAATTTATTCAAAACTTCTGAAAGCAAATTTATATTTGTAATTTTTATTTCCAGTTGGTCGGTTGATTTATATCTGTATTGAACCCTTGCCTTGATGAATAATGAAGAGCCTTCTATAAGAAAATGTTTCATTTTAAGATATTCTTCTGAAAATAAAACCAACTGAATTGTATCGGAAAAATCTTCAATTGTAAATGACCCATAAGGATTTCCGTTTTTTGTTGTTTTATGTGAAACAGAAGTAACTATTCCGGCAAAACTCACTGTTTTATTTTTGAATAAATTCAGGTTGGATTTTAAATTACTTAATGTAACATTACAAAAGTTGTCAATTTCAATTTTAAAGTCTTCTAATGGATGACCTGACATATAAAATCCTGTTACTTCTTTTTCCTTTTTCAATTGTTCGAGCTTAGTCCATGGCTCGCAAACAGGAAGTTCAGGGTCATTTATCTCAGTTTCAAAATCATCACCAAAAAGCGAAACTTGTGAAGAATTTTTTTTCTCCTGATAATTAGCAGCATATTTAATAATTTTTTCTATAAAAACAGAATCGTCAGTGTCTTTTCTGTAAAAATACTGCGCTCTGTGGGTATCTTTAAAACGATCAAAAGCACCTGCCATTGCAAGAGCTTCCAGGCTTCTTTTATTCACCGAACGAAGGTTGATTTTTTTTGTAAAGTCAAAAATATTTGTAAATAAGCCGGTTTTATTTTTTTCTTCAATGATACATTTAACTGCGGCTTCGCCAACACCTTTTATAGCAGCCATACCAAAGCGTATTTCTCCATTTTTATTTACTGTGAAATTAACTTCACTTTCATTAATATCAGGTCCTAAAACCTGGATATTTTGTCGTTTAGTTTCATCAATAAAAAAAGTAATTTTTTTAATATCATTCAGATTATGTGTTAAAACCGCAGCCATATATTCAGCAGGATAATGAGCTTTAAGATATGCAGTTTGATAAGCAATAATAGAATAAGCAGCAGAATGAGAACGGTTAAAGCCATATTTTGCAAATTCCTGCATTGTTGCAAAAACATTTTCAGCTTTTTCTTTATCAACACCTTTTTCCTTTGCACCTTCAACAAAAATAGTTTTTTGTTGTTCCATAATATCCATTTTTTTCTTCCCCATTGCCCTGCGTAATATATCTGCTTTTCCTAAAGTAAAACCACCCATGATCTGTGCTGTTTGCATTATCTGCTCCTGATAAACCATTATTCCATAAGTCGGTTTAAGGATTTCTTCCAGCATTGGATGAGGATATTCAACTTTTTCTTTACCTTGCTTTCTTTTGATAAAAGTTGGTATAAAATCCATAGGTCCCGGACGATAAAGAGCATTCATAGCAATCAGGTCTTCCAGGTTTGTGGGCTTTAATTCCTTTAAATGACTTCTCATTCCTTCTGATTCAAACTGGAATGTACCTATTGAATCACCGCGTTGATATAATTCAAAAGTTTTTTCATCATCTAAAGGGATTTCTTCAATATCAATTTTAACATCATGTCTTTTATATATATTATCAATAGCGTCTTTAATAATGGAAAGAGTTTTAAGTCCTAAAAAATCCATTTTAAGCATACCAACCGATTCTACAAGTTTACCCTCATATTGTGTAACCATCAGCTTAGAATCTTTAGCAGTGCTTAAAGGTACATAATTTATAAGGTCATCGGGTCCGATAATAACACCACAGGCATGTGTTCCTGTATGTCGTGCTGAACCTTCCAGGGTTTCAGCAAGAGATAATGTTTTTTTAGCTAAAGCTTCACCTTTGTTTTTTATTTCTGTTAATTCCGGTACTTCTTTATATGCTTGTTTTAGAGTGATTCCGGGTTTTTCAGGAACTAATTTTGCCAGTTTGTCAGCTTCAGGTAAAGGAAGTTTAAGAACACGGGCTACATCTCTGATTGATGATTTTGCTGCCATAGTCCCAAATGTTACAATTTGTGCAACTTTTTTTTCACCATATTTATCAACTACATATTTAAGAACTTTTTCACGACCTTCATCATCAAAGTCAATATCAATATCAGGCATTGATACTCTTTCGGGATTAAGAAAGCGTTCAAAAAGTAAATTGTAATTAATTGGGTCAATATTGGTAATACCAGTACAATAAGCAACTACAGAGCCTGCTGCCGAACCTCTGCCGGGTCCGACAGTTACACCCATTTTTTTGGCTTCATTAATAAAATCCTGAACTATAAGAAAATATCCGGGTAATCCGATTTTTTTTATAACAGAAAGTTCAAAATCTATTCTCTCCTTAATTTCATTAGTAAAATCAGGATAAAGCTTTTTTGAGCCTTTATAAGTTAAATGCTTTAAATATTCATCTTGTGAGTTAAAACCTTCGGGTAATGGGAAATCGGGTAACACAATTTTATGTTCCAATTTAAAATCTTCAATTTTATCAACAATTTCCCGTGTATTTGACAGAACCTCCGGATTATCGGCAAACAATTCAGCCATTTGTTCAGGTGTGCGAAGAAATTCCTGTCCTGTATAATGTAAGCCTTTTTCATCATCAAAATCCTTACCTGTATTTAAGCAAATTAAAATATGATGAGCTTCAAAATCTTCGGCATTAACAAAATGAACATCATTTGTAGCAATAACTTTTAAATTATTTTTTTCAGCAAGGTCTAAAAGCGTTTTATTAACTATTTTTTGTTCAGGAAGTTCATGATTCATTATTTCAAGGTAAAAGTCTTCTCCAAAAATTTCTTTATATTCCTCTATTAATTCCTGTGCTTTTTGCTCGCCATTATTAATAATTACCGTAGGAATTTCTCCACCAAGACAAGCACTAGTAGCTATCAAACCTTCACTATATTTTTTAAGCAATTCTTTATCAATACGGGGAGTATAGTAAAAACCTTCTAAATAGCCTAAAGAACTTAATTTTAAAAGATTTCTGTAACCTGTCATATTCTTTGCAAGTAAAATCAGGTGATATCCACTACGGTCTTTTTTACCTTTTTTATCAAAACGGCTGTTCTTAGCAACATAAATTTCGCAACCTATTATAGGTTTAATTCCCTGCTTTTTAGCTTCAAAATAGAACTTTAACACACCATACATATTACCATGATCGGTAATTGCAAGAGCATTCATACCATATTTTTTTGCTTTTGATATTAAAGTTTCAATATTAGCTGCACCATCTAATATGGAGTATTGTGTATGTACATGTAAATGTGTAAAGTCCGGCATATTTTTTATTCTAATTTTTAACTTGCTGTGTTTAAGTTTATTTATTTATAAAGACTAAATTAATTTTGAAAATGTAAAAGTATATAAAAACGAAAAAACAAAATTGATTATTTATTGTAATTTCGCAAAAAATTTATCAAATTTATTATCAGATGAAAATAATAGAGAAATTAGAAGACATATACAAACGCTATGAAGAAATAGCTGAGCAAATGAACGACCCTGTTGTGGTTTCGGATATGAAGCGATATATTAAGCTGAGTAAGGATTTTAAAGATTTACAGCCAATAGTTAATGCATATAAAAAATATAAAAATATTCTTGATAATATTAAATCTGCCAAAGAAATTTTATATGATGAGAAAGATGAAGAGTTCAGGACAATGGCAAAAGAAGAGCTTGCAGAATTGACAATTCAGAGAGATAAATTAGAGGAAGATATCAGAGTAATGCTGATACCGGAAGATCCTCAGGATAGCAAGAATGCAATAGTGGAAATCAGGGCTGGAACAGGTGGGGACGAAGCCAGCATTTTTGCAGGAGACCTTTACAGAATGTACATAAAACACTGTGAAATAAAAAAATGGAAAGTAGAGTTAGTTGATTTTACCGAAGGAACTGTTGGTGGCTTTAAAGAAATTATTTTTAATGTTTCAGGAGAAAATGTTTACGGACAATTAAAATACGAATCAGGTGTTCACAGAGTTCAAAGAGTTCCGAAAACAGAAGCACAGGGAAGAGTTCATACTTCCGCTTCATCAGTAGTTATTTTACCGGAAGCCGATAAATTTGATATTGAACTTAATGCTGCTGATATTAAAAAAGAAATTTTTTGTTCCTCAGGTCCGGGCGGACAATCTGTAAACACCACTTATTCTGCTGTCAGACTTACACATATACCTACAGGGATTTCTGCATCATGTCAGGACCAAAAATCCCAGATAAAAAATTTAGACAAAGCAATGTCAGTACTGCGAACAAGGATTTATGAATTAGAGTATAAAAAACACCTTGATGAAGTTACTTCCAAAAGAAAAACAATGGTTTCAACCGGTGACCGTTCTGCAAAAATACGAACATATAACTGGCCACAGGGAAGAGTTACGGATCACAGAATTCATTTAACACTCTACAGCCTCCCTTCAATAGTGAATGGAGACATCCAGGAATTGATTGACCAGTTACAATTGGCAGAAAATGCCGAAAGACTTAAAGCTGAAATTAGTTAGTGTTTGTGAAAAAACTAGTTAGGCTCTTAAAAAAAACATTATTGATAACCCATTAACAATAATTTATTTATCAAAATAATTAATTATGACAAGGCTCGAACTTTTCAATAACATCAAACAAAAAAAATCTTTCCTATGTATTGGTTTAGATTCGGATATTTCAAAAATCCCAGGACATTTACTAACTGAAGATGATCCTGTTTTTGAATTTAATAAACAAATAATTGATGCTACAATTGATTTGGCAGTGGCTTATAAACCCAATTTAGCTTTTTACGAAAGTTCAGGCTCAAAAGGCTGGATTAGTCTTGAAAAAACAATAAAATATCTTAATAAATTTAAAAATGAAATATTTACAATAGCCGATGCCAAACGCGGAGATATTGGAAATACATCCAAACAATATGCAAAAGCTTTTTTAGAAAATCTGGATTTTGATGCAATTACAGTAGCTCCGTATATGGGAGAAGATTCTGTAACACCTTTCCTTTCATTTAAAGA
>JAIOSH010000447.1 GCA_021107685.1 Bacteroidales bacterium
TATGTAAATATTACTATTATAAGAATAAATATCGAAAATATTGATGTTTTTATTATCATTGATTCCTGTAGTTGATTTGAAATGAATTCTAAACCTTTCAGGATTATCTTCCGGATTTGTATTAAAAAAATATTCTGAATTTTCCCTAAGATCAACAATAGTATTTTCCTGTAAATCTTCAAGAAGAATTTTAATATATCCGGCAAATGATTCAAGACCGGAAGTTTGAATGCTAATATTTGTTTCAGTTTGTGATTTAAAACCTAATGAAATAACATTTTCATTATCAGGTTCAGGTATCCTGTTGGTTGACAAACATTCATCTCCAATAATTGAATATAGTTTAGGAACTCCACTCACACCACTTAAAAAATGTACATCAAAATTTTCATCAAAGTTTTCTGTTGATCCATCCATAAATTGTATCCATGTTTCCTGATAGAAATCGCCATCTTCTACTTTTAAAGTTAGTAGATTTGGGATAGTGTTTTTATAAAATGCCGTTGAATTATGAACACGTTGTGATGTTGGAATTGTGAAAGTGTTGCTATTGTGCACAGTTGCCTCAATAAAGAAGCCCTGATTGGCAGGAATAATATCAGTTCCGCCAACCGTAATATCTTGGTACGAACCACCATTGTTCATGATTTTTGCTCCGGCACCAATGTTTGTTCGAACCCAATCTGTATTGGTCCACTGTAGCGCAGATGGAAATGGATTACCCATTAAATGCCAACCTTCACCTTTGTCGGTTGTTTTTGATAAATTAGTAAATGTAACGTTTGAATTATTTAAAGTTCCGCTAAAATCTTTTGTAGCAGCATTTTGGTAAGAAACGAGGTAACCTTTACCATTATCAAATTGGGTTATGCCATTTCCGATAACCTTAATATTTAGCCATTCATATCCTACTTCATCCCATGCAAAGAAATCATCATTATCACCCGGAGCAAAACCTGAACCTCCAATGCCAAATTCATCTACAGGAGATGATAATAAATGCCAGCCGTTGTTTCCAGCTGTATAAGCTACTATATATCTTTGAGATGTAACATCATTTCCTGATACTGTTCCATTTGTTATCAGGGAACCGGTGCCATCTACATTAGATTGAACGGTAAAAGTCCCATTATTTGTCAAATCATTAGTAATTGTTACACTGCCATTATCTTCAATTGTAAATGTTTTGGCGGAATAAACATAAATTGATTTCGCTTCTCCTGATGAAGAAATGGTTACATCATGCATTATTGCAACATTGTCTGAGCTAGTGGGTTTTGTGCCATCTTCCCATGTACTTGGAGTGGACCAGCTTCCTGCAGCTTTACTTACTTCACCAACAATAATTGTTGATGTGGCGGATAAAGTTCCAGAATTTTCAAGCCATCCATCACTTCCAAATGAATACGATGTACCACTCTTATCCATCCTATATGCATAATAGTATTTTCCGGGAACACTAATACTTACGTCTGTTCTACATCTCTTATTAGGCCAATCACCATCTTGAAACCATGGTAAATCAACCCAAGTCCAGCCAGTACCATCAATTGAAGTCCCATATCCAAACTTAGAACCATCAGCATCCCAGCCACCTTCTCCCCATTCAACTGAAACTCTGAAAGGAGTATTAATATCAACCGTAATATTCTGAAGAGCCTGTTCAGTTGTATAACGATGACCCCAGGGTAAGGCTTGGGATATTGAATATACAAACATTAATAATAATAATAATAAAGTAAATTTTTTCATAACATATAAAATTTAATTAATAATTTAATTTTTAAAGAACGAAAATAAGAAAACTTTTCTAATAAAAATTAAAATTAAAAAATTTTCTTTTATTAAAAACTAAATTTTTTCTACTTTTGTAATTAATTAATAGGGAATATTTTTGATATTCAATAATTTAAACACTTATGAAAAAAAACAAACTTTTTTACTTATTTATAATGATAATTTTACTGTTTTCTTCAGTTAAGTTATCTTTTGGGCAAACTATTAGCGGAGATTTGAATTTTTGGGAGAAATCGAATATTCTAAATTTCGATGCAATTGGAGATTGTAAAGCCAAAACAGGAGATATTAGCTCGGTTTTTGCTAAGGTAAAAGGCGAACAATTATTTCTTAGAATTACCTTCGATAATATGATTATTAGAAAACATAACAAGATTATAGAAGACCTTTTTCAAAACTCAGAAGTTTTCCTTGATTTAAAGATCAATAATAGATTAAATAAAAATATAATTCTTGACCGGCATTTCGATCTAAAAAAGATTGAATTATCGAAAGATGAAACTTATCAACTTCGCACACCTTCTTCAAACCTTTGGGAAATGCAAACCAATATTGTCTCAAATACAAAACCCGAGGATATGGAATTTCACTTAACAGTATTTGTGGATGGAAAACAGGCCGATGATTTTTATTCTAATGGAAAAAATACCGATGCATTCGGAAATTGTGCCTTTGTTCATCACGGTAATCAGGGACTGACTTATACTGAAGTTTTTTATGGAAGCCCCAACGGACAAA
>JAIOSH010000097.1 GCA_021107685.1 Bacteroidales bacterium
AAATATTTTCATAATAAAACATACATCATAAGAACCTGCCAAAATCGGTTATTTTTATCTTATGCTTTATTATCAGGAAAAATATAAAAGTTTTTTCATTGCTGTAATAATACACATGGTTGGAAACTTACCCGGTGTTATTGCAAGCTTTGTGATGAGTTGAAAAAAAAATGTAATAATAAGTTTTATAATTTTTTTTTGGTTTCACTCATAGCACTTAGTTTCCTAAATTTTAGTTTTTTTCGTAGAAGGCAAAAAAACGATAGCATTTTAAGCTCTTTTGCATTTTTCTTTTTGAGAATTAGCTCTTGCCAATTGCAAATGTGCTTACAAACTGGGTTAGCCCCACAATTTTTTACAAATTATCAATTCCTAATGCCTGAAAGAAAGCAACGTGCCTTTTCTCTGCAAACTCAATCATTGTTTCATAAGACATTATTTCAAAATATTGGTTTAGTTCTGGATTGATTTTATACAATGTATTATAAGGTGTTTTCTTAAATAAGTTATACTTTACATTATAATCAATTAAGTCTTTATGTAAATCACAAATTATATAACCAAACTTTGGTGTGTTATCTTCAATATGTAGAAATTTACCCTTCTCGGATTTCGCTTTGCTCTCCATTAAACGTTCAAAATATCCTGCTACTTGAGCATCTAATTTCTTATCATCTGATGTATTCAAATCCCTGCCTGGCCTTTTAAATTCAAAAATAACCAATGAATTTACATTATTAGGATTATCTGAAAAAGCCCAAGGAAAATCATAAATAAACAAATCAGGTTCTTTTTGACTATCAGAATCAAGATGTTCATTTGTTCTTAATTGCTTATCTGATGTCGTGAATGAATTAAAAATTAGTCGTTCGTCAAGAAGCCATAAATTATGATATTCATTTGGCATTGTTTTGCTCTCTGCACCCATCGTGAAAATAATATTATGCAGGTCTTCTTCAAGCATATAGTTTTCATTATTACGCCATTCTAAATATTTTTTAAATAGTTTAATAATAGCTTTTCTTCTAACCATTAGATCTGCTAATTTACCAACTGAAAAAGCAGCTTCTTCTTTTAGGATTTTTTGTATAATATAACTAAATTCCTCTTTGTCATATTTTTTTTTTGAAAAGGCCTTTTCAAAGGCTTTTGTTCGTTTTTGCTCTAACTTAAAAACTTTTTTATGCAGTTCTGCTTCTAATCTCTCATCAGTTGCATTTGCAGGAATGTCATTAAATATATCTTTAACGCTAAGCAAGTGTTTATATGCAAGACGTGGTTTTTTAGGATTGAGAATATATTCATGTATTTTGTTGTTTTTCTCTACTTCTGCTGCTTGTATGCAATCAGAGTATTGGGTTCTTACATTTTCAGAAACATTTATCAATAATCCCTCTATACTTATTTCGTCAAAAGAATTTTTATCATCATCTTTTAGAGGAATTGCAAATTTATTTCGTTGATAATTTGCTTTCTCATCAAGAAAATCACCAGTAACATAAATAGACAAATAATATTTTTTATCTTCTTCATCTTCTAATCCTTGTACAAAAGAAGGGATATAATTTGAAACACTGATTTTTTTACCTACCTCTCTTTTATTTGCACATAAATGAACAGAATGTGTTTTATTGTTGTAACTCCTAAGATAGTTAAGGTTAAAGGGAGCTTTTACATTTTTTACCTTTAAACTTTTTACTTCATCATCAAACTTCACAACACTGCTATATAAATCGTTTACAAATATTGATTTTTCAGGCTCATTTTCATTATATATCCTTATTTGTGGTACTTCATTGCTAATAAAATATAGTAAACAATGCTGAATTATTCCTTCAGCAATATCATCTACACTAACCCTTTTTTCATTTATATATTCTTGAAAATCCTTTTTGTAGTTATTTAGTTTTATTACAGTTTTAAGTTGTTTTTCTGTGCTTGGAGTCAAATTCCCATCATTTTCGGGGATAACACCATTTACTACATCAAACTTGAAAGACCTGTTATGCCAATTTTCGTTCTCATAGAATATGCTATTTATTTCCATACTTCCAAAGCAAGCTAATACAGTATATCTGCCAACTCCCTTACAACCTTTTCCTTTGTACAAATCTGTAAAGGCATCATTAAACGCTTGAAATCTTTTGTTTACAAAACCAACACCGTCATCATAAATTTCAAATCCCTCAATAGGACGATAAGGATCTTCAATATCTCCACTAAGAGCAAGTTGTTTACCCCTTATTACTTTTATTGATATTATTCCTTTTTGAAATTTTTCCTTATCTTCAATACTTTGTATCGAATTTACAATTACCTCTTGCAAAGGCAGTAAATATTCATCAGGTTCAATATCAATACTTGCAACAAAACCTGGTATATTAAATGTTTGAGCCATACTAATAATTTAAATTACTTCTTTAAATGCTTTATTTAATAAACTCGGGAACAGTTCTTCAAAATCCATTATTGAGTTATATAAGTTCTTTAAAACCAAATTAAAATTTTTTTTTATTCTTTTTACTTCAAATAATATTTGTTTTTGAACCTCCAAATCTTCTGAATAATAAATCAAGAGATTTGAAAGCTTGGTCCCATTTAAATTTGGTTGACCTGTACCGGTTTGTTTGTCTGTTATTTGTATCCAATAAGAATTAGTTTGAAAAAATTCATATAAATATTCGGGAAGTATATTACTTTTTGAACTTAATCTTATTAAATATGAGGCAAATACAGATTTGTGTTTTATGTTATTGACTAAAAAACTTTTACCGATAGTTCCACCTGTTCTTGCGAACAATATATCATTGTTTTGTAAATAATATTTTTCTGGATTTTCACAATAGCAATACGGTACTGATTCCCAATTTACTTCTCCTTTTTGAATATCTGTTATTCTCAAAAATTTTGGACCTATCTTTTCAAGTGATGCACTCGCTGTATAACCATATTGAGGTTTGTAACATACCTCTGATATTGCTATTTTTTTGTTTGTTTTTTGAAAACATTTATCAATTTTTGAATTATAGATATCTATTATTTCCCTTTCCTGCTTTTCACGCAGTTGTTTTATGCTGTTTATTTTTTGCTTAACACTTTGGAGTTTGGCTACAATGCGTTTTTGCTCGGCAAGTGGCGGTAAGGGGATTTCGAGGGAGAGGAAAAATTGTTCCTTAAATCTGTTTCTACTTGCTTTTGTTACTCCAATACAGTATTGTTCAACTTCTTTCCAAATTTTTGATTGATTAAAATAAAAGTATAAAAAATCAATATCTATTATCGAATTATTGATTTCAAATGTAGGAAATTCTCCAGAAACAAAACAACCGCCAAATTCATCTCTCACATAATCAAAAGCGCCTTTCCAGGCAAATAAACGGCTGTAAATAAAATCACCTTTTTTAATTTTATTAAGTTGATTAGCCCTAATTTCAATGCCTTGTTTTATTTCTCTTACAAACAAACCATTTCCTTCAAGTCTTAAACCAAGAAGTTTATAGGTCTCATTTGGTTTAATCTCTATAAGATTTTTTGTTTGTGATAATATTTCGTCAATTTTATATTTCTTCCAGTCTTTATTCATCATTTAAAATTCAAAATTTCTTTTTTAATTGTTTTACGGCTCTGTCAAAATCGGAAACAATATTTTTTTGTCATGTATTTTTTACCGTCAGATGCAGTTACCGAGTCTTTTGGATAAAACATTGATTATATAAATCAAATATCCAATATCATATTTGTTGCATTAAAAGTAATCAAATCCACTGATATATAAAATCGTAAATTATGACTTTAAGCAGTATAATTTTAACTTGTCCGTCCTGGGTTTCGTATATAGCTATTTGATTATTCATATTTTCCTTTGTTTACTTTCTTGAAATTCATTCAACTGCTTCTCAATAAATTGCTGCAATTCTTCTTCGCTTGGCAGTTGCAGTTTATATTGGCTAACAAGCATATTTTCTTTATCTGCCAGAGCATAACGCACCATTTGCGGTTTACTTTCAGTGCAAAGCAAAATACCAATAGCTGGATTATCTCCTGATTGCATTACTTTGTCTTTGTAATATTGCAAATAAACATTAAGTTGCCCAATGTTTTCGTGTGTGAAAGCTTCGGATTTTAATTCAATTAAAATATGACATTTTAATATACGGTGATAAAAAACAAGGTCGATATAATAGTATTCGTCATCTATTAATATTCGTTTCTGCCGGGCTTCAAAGCAGAAGCCAAAGCCAAGTTCCAGCAGGAATTGTTGCAAATTGTCCATCAATGCTTTTTCGAGCTGACTTTCTTCCAGTGTTTCGTCCGTTGGCAAATCCAGAAATTCAAACACCATCGGGTTGCGAAGCGTTTGAACCACATTCTCGGTTTCGATATTTTGGTTGGCTAATTGACTTAACTTATCTTTATTGGATGATAGCCCCGAACGTTCAAAATAGAGTGAGTTGATTTGTCTTTTTAGTTCCCTGACTGACCAAACGCCCTTAATAGCTTCAACTATATAGAAAGTTTGTTTCAGTTCACTCTCCAACAACAATATTTGTGTAATATGGGTAAACGAGAGTGATTGTATCATTTGTGATGCCAAGCGCATTTTTTTGTCAGAAAAATCATGGGTTGTTTTAGCTTTAGCAGGATCAAATGCTAATTGGTCAGTCAACGACTGACTGATTAGGTTTGGTGTTTTGTTGAATATTTCAATTGGTGTCTGAATATTCTTTGTCAATTGGTCAGTCAGTGACTGACCAATTTGGGGATATGCCAGATAAAACTGCCTGTTTAATTTAAGGTTGGTAACCGAAAGCCCTTTTATATTTAGCTTATCAGATAAATGGGATAATAATTTATCACCATATTTAGCCTTGTCGCTACCGTTTTGTTCATATTCCACAATGTAATAACCAACCAACCAGTTTCGTATGGTTAGCAAAATATTAATTGCCGATTTTGCTTTGGTTTGTAGTTCGTTATGAACCGAAGCTATTTTGTTGGATAAAAAAATAAAATTCATTACTGAACTGTTTTTTGAATTTCTTGCATTAATTTTAAAATATCGTTTTCTTTTTCCATATTTACAAAAATACTATTAATATTGATAATTGGTAAAAAAATGTTCCCGGTTTATCGGGTTTTTTTGTTTTATAAAAAATATTGCTCAAAATAAGACCCTCTGAGTAATAATCAAGTCTTTGTGTTTGTTCTTTGTGCCTTTTGCGTGAAATAAATAGTTAAGACTCAATCATTAACATAATTGATTAGTTATATAATTTTTTTTCATAGAAAGTTGTAAAATTAGTTTTAACAAATCTCAAATATAACCCAATAAATCAATATGATTTCTAAATATTAATATTATCTTTGGCAATATAAAAAATTAGATTTTCTTTATCGTCAGAATAATTCATCATTACATAGTTAAAGTTTATGAATTATTCGGGCTAAATTAGAATTACCCCAAAAAACTAATATTATGAAAAAACTTATTTTATCAGTAATTATTTTAGTTCTATTAACAGGAATTAATAATTTAAACGGACAAACTTTTGATAGTCATTTTTCAGCCTCTAAAAGTGAATCATCAGAAATCCAAATGCAAAAAATGATTACAGACCCGGCTACAGCTTATAAAACTGTTATGACTTCGGGCAAAATGGAAAAACAACAGGAAACAACCGCTTCGGTTTATAATAAAGTAAAAAGTCCTGAAATTAACTGGCAATATACCGATGGTGCATCAATAGTTTCAGATGTAAAGGTTTCAGTTAATACTCAAAATTCTTTTGTAGGCTGGGAATTAAATTATGAAAGGGTTTCATTGTATAAGGATACTCCTACACCATTATGGGAGAAAACGGTTATTTCGGATTGGGATTTTCGGGTTGATATGACTGAAGATGGAAGTATTATGGTTTATGAAGCTAATGGATTGGTCGAAGTATTTGAACCTGCATCTTCCACTCCTGTTTGGGATATATCTTTTAATGCTGATGTAAAGGGAGTTGCTCTGAGTCCTGACGGCTCTCGGGTTTATATTGCAGCAATGAATTATAATTCTACAGGGTTTACACATATTTTTTGCTATACTATTGGAACAAACCAACCAAACTGGGAAACTTCCTTTGAAGAAGACGCACAAGCACTTGTTTTAAGTGGTGATGGTTCTACTCTTGTTTTTGCACAATATGATTCGATATGGGCAATGAATACCGAAAATGGAGCAATTATTTTTGAAGCAAACAGTCAAAATCAAAATCCGCCTGCTGTTTCTTATGACGGGTCTCTTATAGTAAATGGTGATTACAGTGGTTATGTACATGTATATGAATATGATACTATAAATAATACATATTATGAAAAATGGAATTTTCATGTAGGCGGCGGTGGAACATCCGCATGGGTAACAGGGATGGGTATTTCAGGAGATGGAACCACTATTGCTATTGGAACATTAGTATTTTTGGCAGGTGGCGATCTTGATGGAGAAATTTATTTATTCAATTCTTATTCGCCTGTGCCTGTATGGGTTTATGAAAATACAGGTGATCTTGTTCAATCTATTGACCTGTCTTATGACGGATCAATCATTGCTGCAGCAAGTTGGGGACCCATGAATCATAGCAAACCCGATTTTTTTCTATTTAGAAAAAACACTAATGAACCCTTTTTTACAATAAATTCTCCCGGCTCTATGTTTTATCTCGACATTTCACCTGATGGAACATTATGTGCAGTAGGAGGTAAAGCCGTTCATGCCAGAACTTTTGGAAACGGTGGAATATTATATAATATTAACAGCGATCCAGGCGGAGGAACTGTTTCAGGGGCTATTGATCTTGAAAATACTGATGACAATTCCGGTGCACGTATTGAAATCCCTTCATTAAATAATTATTTCGATTATTCCGATATTGACGGATCATATTCAATACAATATGTTCCGGCAGGTACATACTCGGTTATAGCTTCCAAAGTCGGTTATTATCCTGTTACTCAAGAAAATATAATTGTTAACGAAGGACAAATTACAGATGTTGATTTTAATTTGCAATTAACAGGTAATCCACCTATGAACCTGTTTGCCACAAAAGGAGCAGGTTTAAGTGTTGACCTGCTCTGGGATCCGCCATTAGAAAAATATTATACCGGATTTAATATTTTTCGTAAATTATATCTTGAGGATATGTTTCCTGATGAACCTATCGGAAGCGTTCCGGCAAATGAGCTTACATATAGTGACAATACCGCTTTACCGACAAAGACATATTACTATGCCGTTACCTGTATTATTGACGGTAGTTTACAAAGTCCTTATTCAAATATTGAAACCGGGTGGATAAGTACAGGATT
>JAIOSH010000177.1 GCA_021107685.1 Bacteroidales bacterium
AAAATATTGTTAATAAAAATAGCTGAAATTATAATTATAATATATTCCATGTTTGAAAGTATTATGTTGTTTTATTGATTTTATTAATTAAAGCAATTAAATAGCCAAGTACGATAAAGGCTCCCGGGGCAAGGACAAATACTAACATTCCATCACCCATAATAAATTTCCATCCGAATATTGACCCGCTTCCTAAAACTTCACGTACAGCACCAAGTAATGTTAATGCAAATGAAAATCCCAAACCCATTCCTAATCCGTCAATTACCGAAGAAATAAAATTTTGTTTTGAAGCAAATGCTTCTGCTCTGCCAAGAACAATACAATTCACAACTATTAAAGGAATAAACAAGCCCAACTGTTCAAACAAGGCAGGTAAAAAGCCTTGCATTACCAATTCAACTATTGTTACAAAAGAAGCAATAATCACAATAAATGATGGTATCCTGACTTTATTCGGTATCAGGTTTTTAATTAAAGATATAACAATATTTGACATTACTAAAACAAAAGTTGTTGCCAGTCCCATTCCCAAACCGTTTATTGCTGTGGTAGTTACACCGAGTGTAGGACATAATCCCAAAAGAAGTACAAAAACAGGATTATCTTTAAAAAAGCCTTTGGTAAAATTTTGTAATTGATTCATTATTTATTTCCTCCTTCCTTTTGATAAGCATTATATGCACGCTTAACTGCATTACAAAAAGCTCGTGAGCTAATAGTTGCAGCAGTAATAGCATCAACATCCCCACCATCTTTTGTAACTCTTAATTTATAATTTGCAGGATTTTTTCCACTAAATTGCTTACTCCAATCCGATTTTTTTTTCTCCATTTTATCGCCTAAACCCGGAGTTTCTTTATGTTCGAGAACAGCAGTGTTGTAAATAGTTCCATCAGGTAAAAATCCAACCATAATCCAAAATCTTCCTGAAAAACCTTTATCAGTATAAGTTTTAATTGCTGTTCCAACAATTTCATTTTGTTTAACAGCCTGGTAAAAAGTTAATGAATCTTTTCCATTATCAGGCAAGACTTCAAATTTTTTGATATTTTCAAAATCAGGTACAACTTTTTTAATCGCTGCTTCTAATTTTGCTTTTTTTGCCATTTCAATAGGCCCTTTTGTTAAATTATATATAGCACCTAAAGCAAGTGATGCGACTCCCGTTATAATAAACAGTGTCAGCACCATATTTAAAAACGTTGATTCTTTTTTTGCCATGCTTTTTTATATTTTTGATTTTTAATTTTTTTATTGATAATTGAGCTGTTTTTTTTGATGCAATAAATATTAATGTTAATTCATTTTCTATTTATGATTTTTAATTAAATCAAAAATAATCAATTAAAAATAATCAATCAATTAACGGTTTCTCCGAATCTTTTTGGCTTAAAACCTTTATTTAGTAAAGGAACAAAAGCATTCATAATTAATATTGCAAAAGAAACACCTTCGGGATATGCACCGAACACACGAATTATAATTGTAATAATACCTGCACCCAATCCGAATATTATTTGTCCTTTAGATGACATTGGCGAGCTAACCATATCAGTTGCCATATAAAATACGCCCAATATCATTCCACCAGTAATTATATGAAATAAAGGGTCAACATAATGTTGAGGATTTACTAACCATAAAATACCTGAAAAAACAATAACAGAACCAAGAAAAGCAGTAGGTATCTGCCATGTAATAATTTTCCTGTAAAACATATATATTGCTCCTATTATCAATGCAAAAGCAGATACTTCACCTAAAGAGCCACCCTGGTATCCTATCATTAAATCCTGAACATAATTAGGTATTTCAGGCATTATTTCCTGAACGGTTTTTCCTGCATATAAACCTTCTTTCATTATTCCCAAAGGAGTAGGACCTGTTATTGCATCAGTGATACTTTTAACAAATAATGGCTTAGCAATAGGCCAGCTTGTCATCTGAACAGGAAAAGAAATAAGTAAGAAAACCCTGCCTACTAATGCCGGATTAAAAACATTTTTCCCCAAACCCCCAAAAGACATTTTTCCAATACCAATCGCAACAAATGCACCAATAATAATAATTCCGATAGGTAGGTTGCTCGGTACATTAAATGCAAGTAATACTCCTGTAATTATTGCCGAGCCATCATTTATTGTTGTTTCGCCTTTAATTAAATATTTTTGAATAAGATATTCAAAGAGCAGACATGATATAACTGAAATTAGCAATACTCTGACAGCATCAATTCCAAAAAAATAAATTGATACGAGCATGGCCGGTATCATTGCATAAATAACGCCATACATTATCTTTTTAACAGATTGATCTCCATGAATGTGTGGCGACCCTGAAATGGTTAATAAACTCATTATTATTTATAGTTTTTTTAATTATTCAAATTAACATATAACTTACTGCCCTAAAGAGCAAGTCCGAAGCCCGAAGCCTGAAGTCCGAAGTAAAATTTCTTCCGACTTCGGTCTTCTAACATCGGTTTGGCTATGGTGCGTGCCGCTTTTATTTAAAGTGTTTTCTGTTTACAAATAGTTGCGGCAGGTATTATGAGCCTTTGTTATCTTCTGGTCTTTTTCATTTTCTTTTTTTGAATATTGAACTCCGAACACTGATACTTCGACTTCGCTCAGCACAGGTTAATGATTTTAGATTTATTATTGATTGAAGAATTATTTATGATTTTTGATTTTTTTGTGCAGTTTCAATACTTTTTACGAAAATTGAAATCAGTTCATTGTTTTCCTTTTTTGCTTTAATTATCAAAACTGAAAATTCTATCAATCGTTCTTCAAAATCATATTTGTTCATACTTAATCAACTTCTTAAATCATTATTCGTTAATCAATATTCGATATTCAATTTAATATTTTTTTTCCTTGACTTGAAGATAACTAACTTCTAACATCACCTATCAATGCACGTAAAATCATTTCCTATTCCTAATTATCTGCCCAACTTTATTTTTTCCAAGTCTGATATAATCCAGCAGTGGTCTTCCCGAAGGGCATGTAAACTGACATGAACCACATTCTATACAATCCATAACACCTTCTTTTTCTGCACTTTCAAAATCCTCTTTTTCAGAAACAATTGCTATCAGATAAGGTTCTAATCCCATTGGGCAAGCAGTAATACATTTGCCACATCTGATACAATTCTGAATTTTTACTCTTTTAGCTTTATCTTTAGGAATTAATAAAATACCAGAAGATCCTTTTATAACCGGTGCTTCCAATGAAGTTAAGGCTTTACCCATCATAGGACCACCGCCTATGATTTTACCGGTATCTTCAGGAAATCCACCGGCTTTTTCAATAAGATCTGAAAGCTGAGTTCCAATCCTGACTAAAAAATTAGAAGGATTTTTAACAGATTTGCCTGTAACAGTAACGACTCTTTCAAATAAAGGTTTATTCTTCTGAACAGCTTCATATACGGCAAAAGCAGTACCTGCATTATTTACTACAGTACCTACTTCAATAGGTAGTTTCCCTGAAGGAACTTCCCTGTTGACTAAGGCTTTGATAAGCTGCTTTTCTGCTCCTTGAGGATACTTGACTTTTAAAGCATGAACCTCAATATTTTCATAATTCTTAGCAAGTTTAGTCAAATGCCTGATAGCATCCGGTTTGTTTTTTTCAATACCTATTAAAACTTTATTAACTCCAAGTCCTTTCATCAGTATTGTAGCTCCTATCAGGATTTCTTCGCCCTTTTCCATCATCAAACGATGGTCGGATGTAAGATATGGTTCACATTCAACACCATTAATAATTAAAACATCAGCTTTTTTACCTTCAGGAACCATTAGTTTTACATGAGAAGGAAAGGTGGCTCCTCCCAATCCAACTATTCCCATTTCCTTTAGCTTTTCAATTATTTCTTTTTGTGTTGCTGTTATATCCTTTTTTATTTCAGGAGATTTATCAATATTTTCTTCCCATTCATCACCTTTTACATCTATAACAACAGCTTGTCGCTTATATCCGCTCGGGTCAATAATATTATCAATCTTGCTTACTTTACCTGATACTGATGAATGAATATTTGCAGAGATAAAGGCTTCGCCCTTTGCGATCAGTTGTCCGGTTTTCACTTCATCGCCCTTTTTAACTAAGATTTTTGCAGGAGCACCTAAATGCTGGCAAATATGAATATATGCTTTTTGTGGTATAGGAAGGACCTCAATGGGTATATTTTCTGATAATTTATTTTCTGCAGGATGAACCCCGCCTAATTTAAATGTTTTCAAAGTATTTTCTCCTCTTTTATTTCAGGTTTTTGCTTTTCAATTGATTTTTCAGGTTTTGGTTTACGTGGTGGAAAATTCAATTCATGAATTGCTTTTGTCGGGCAAACTTCCACACATTTTCTGCATAGCTTACATTTTTCATAATCAATATAAGCTAAATTATTATTAAGTGTAATTGCCTCAAATTTACATGCTTTAACACACAAACCACATCCTATACAAGCTACTGAACAATTTTTCTTTGCTATTCCGCCTTTTTCTTCATTAATGCACGATACAAAAATTCTACGTTCTTTCTT
>JAIOSH010000439.1 GCA_021107685.1 Bacteroidales bacterium
AAGAACAGGCATTAATAAATAGCGAAGAAAAATACCGTACAGTTGCAGATTTTACATATAGCTGGGAGTATTGGATAGACCCCAATATGAATTTTATTTATGTCTCGCCTTCGTGTGAACGTATCTCCGGATACAAACCGGAAGACTTTATTCAGAACCCAAAGCTTATGGAACAAATTATTCACCCTGATGATAAGGATAAAGTTTTTAATCATAGTAGAGATATTGAACTGAAAAGTAAAAAAGTAAGTAGTTTGGATTTTCGTATTATCACCAGTAATGGCGATTTACGCTGGATAGGACATGTTTGCCGTACTGTGTATGGTAAAGATGGAAATCATCTTGGCTGGCGTGCTACAAACAGGGATATTACAGATAGCAAAAGAGAAGAAACTATAAGACAAATGATGTTTCAAATTTCCAATGCAGTTCATACTACAAAAGACCTTAATGAACTTTATAAAGTAATTCATCAGGAATTAAGTAATATACTGAAAACTGAAAATTTCTTCATTGCTTTATATAACAAAGAAAATGATACAATTACACTTCCATATTTTGTTGATGAAAAAGATGATTATAAGTCTTATCCTTTAGGAAAAACTCTAACAGCCTATGTTTTAAAAAACAATAAACACATTATTGTAAAAGAAAATGAAATAAATAACTTAATTCAGTCAGGTGAAATTGAAGTTATTGGAACACCATGTAAAATATGGCTTGGAGTACCTTTAATATCAAAAAATGAAGTTATAGGCATACTTGCTGTTCAGAGTTATGAAAATGAAGAAGATTATGATAAGAAAGATTTGGAATTATTAAAATTCATTTCAAGCCAGGTAGGGCTATCTATTGAGCGTAAGCAGTCTGATGATTTGCTTCACATTCAACGCGACCTTGCTTTGGAACTTAATGCTGTTATTGGTCTTGATAACACTCTTGAAGTGTGTCTTAATGCTGCCATCCGTATTTCGGGAATGGACTGTGGCGGAATTTACCTTGTTGATGAACTTGATAAAAGCTTAAATCTTGTCTATCATAAAGGTTTACCTGCTGCTTTTATAAAAAGTGCATCACACTTTAAAGCAGATTCAAAAAATGCCCGTTTGGTTATGGCAGGAAAATTTGTTTACAGTCAAAACCATAATTTAGGTGTTGATATTAATAATACAAGCAAGTATGAAAAATTACGTGCAATTGCTGTTATTCCTATACATCACAAAGGTAAAGTAATAGCTTGTCTGAATATTGCTTCACATACTTTTGATGAAATACCCGACTATTCACGAATTGCTCTTCAAACAATTGCTGCTCAAATAGGAAGCGTTATTACACGAGTAAATGCTGAAGGAAAATTACTGGAAAGCGAAGAACGTTTTAAAAAAATATCATCATCGGCTTATGACAGTATCCTTGTTATAGATAATGACGGAAATATATCTTATTGGAATGAAGCTGCCGAGAAAACATTCGGTTATACAAAAGATGAAATAATAGGGAAAAACCTACATAAAATACTTGCCCCTACAAAATATCATAATGATTATAAAGAAAATTTTAAAAAATTTAAAACAACAGGTCAGGGAAATATTATTGGAAAAATAATAGAATTGCCAGGTATAAAAAAGGACGGAACAGAATTTTCTTTTGAACTTTCATTATCATCAATAAAGATAAAAGGCAAATGGCATGCAGTTGGAATATTAAGAGATATCACCGAACGTAAGCAAAATGAACACGAATTAAAAATTGCCAAAGAAAAAGCCGAAGAATCCGACAGATTAAAATCAGCTTTCCTTGCAAATATGAGCCATGAAATAAGAACACCTATGAATGCTATTCTTGGTTTTTCTCAATTACTCAATGAAGCAGAATCAATAGAAGAACGAAATGATTTTATAAACTTTATTAAATCAAATGGCGAACATCTTTTAAGCTTAATAAATGATATTGTTGACATATCAAAAATTGAAGCAGGATTAATGACAACAGAAATTAATGAATGTTCAGTCAACTTGCTCTTTGAAGAAATATATTCCATTTTTAGTACAAATGAAAAAATAATTTATAATAAAATTCAACTTATATTAAATAAATCCTTACCTGATAATGAAAGTATTATTTTAACGGACAGTACCAGATTACGTCAGATATTAACAAATCTAATTGTTAATGCAATAAAATTTACTAAAAGCGGATATATTGAATATGGATATTATCTAAAAGAGCAGCAAACATTAGAATTTTATGTTAAAGATACAGGAAAAGGAATTCCTGAAAATAAGCATGAAGAAATATTTAAACGATTTGTACAGGCTGATATATCTGATACTATCACACAAGGTGGAACAGGGTTAGGTTTAGCAATTACAAAAGCATTTGTTAATCTTTTAGGCGGTGAAATCCGGATTAAATCAGAAATTGATAAAGGTTCAACTTTTTATTTCACACTTCCTTATAAAAAAACCGAGCCAATAGCAGAAATACAAGTGCCTGTAAAAAAAACAATAGATTATATATGGAAAAATAAAACAATACTTATAGCCGAAGATGTTGAAGATAATTTTATTTTAATTAAAAATATGTTAAATAAAACACAGGCACAAATTATCTGGGCAAGAAACGGTAAAGAAACAATAGATATTTATATAGAAAACAAAAATATTGATTTAATCCTGATGGATTTACGAATGCCTGTAATCAACGGCTACGAAGCAATAAAAAAAATAAAAAAATTCAATACTGATATACCGATTATAGCCCTAACAGCTTATGCAATTGGTGACGACCATATTAAGGCTTTTGAGTATGGTTGTGATGATTATGTAACAAAACCTGTAAATAGAGTTAAACTACTTTCGTTAATTGATAGTTATTTTTGAAATGGTTAAATTGTTGGATGGTTATATTGCTGAATGGTTGTATGGTTTATTGGTGAAGATAAAAGTAGGCAGTAGGCAGTAGGCAGTAGGCAATAAACGGTAATCACTAACGAAAACAAGCTACAAGGAACAAATCCCGTTAGGGATGAAATATTTATAGTAAAAAATTAAGTCTGATAGTAACAAACTCCCTAGGAGTGAAATCAGCAGGCAGAAATCAGTAGCAGTAGGCAAGAAAATAGTAAGCAATAAGCAGTAGCCAATTAATGACTATTAAATGACAGTGAAGCAAATGACTACTGAATGAAAGCTGAACGACAATTGAATAACAGCGAAGCAAATGACAACTCAACGGTTAAATAGCAATGACAGGTTGCCGGATGATTTTAGAAATTTTAAATAAACAGAAAAACAAAATCAAAATGAAAAAAATAGACTTTTTTGTTAAATTAGTAGTAGTATTTTTAATTCTTGTTTTAATTTTAAACGACAATATTGCCGGGATTTTTCAGGATAACAGGATTATTTGCCGGATCGTTTGCCAAACGCCGGATTACTTGGAAGCCGAAATAATAATGCCGGAAAACGCAATTCCGCAACAAGAACACTCATTTTTAATAGCTATTCCTCAAGGAGCATCACCGGAATTAAAAATATCGGATATTGAATTTTCAGACAATTGTAACTTAGGAAATCCTGATATTAATATATTTCCTGTTCCTGTTTATATCTCATCTGAATTTAAAATCAGGGGAATCAACCTAATTGAACTAAAAATTACTCCTTATTCAAAACAAACTGAAAAGGGTGAAATAAACCTTTATTCCTACATCAGGTTTCAGATAAAATTTATTGGCGGTTCAAAAAAATTTTGTGAACAAAGGCTCAGAAACAAATGGTGGGATGATTTAATCAAGAGGATGGTAATTAATTTTTCACAGATGCCGCAGCTTGATTATAAAATTCCAGGAAATCCTGATGATGGAGCAGAATACCTTATCATCACACCGGATATTTTTCTCCCAAAAGCTGAAGAATTAAAGGATTTCAGAACTTTACAAGGGATAACAACAAAAGTTGTTACTCTGACAGAAATAGGCGGCAACACTGTCGATTTAATTAAAAACTATATTTCCGAGGCATATAATAACTGGAATATCTGTCCGGCTGCTGTTTTGCTTGTTGGAGATCATCAGCAAATCCCGGCACCCATTTGGCAGGCTTACTGTGCTTCAGATAATATTTACGCCGATATAAACGGAAATAATTTACCTGATATGGCTATTGCCAGAATTCCGGTAAATACACTGACAGAACTCGGCATAGTTATCGACCGCATAATTCAGTATGAAACTGAGCCTCCGGATAATCCCGGTTTTTACGGTCACCCGGTAACTTCGATGGGATGGCAAGATGGTTCCCGCACCATGGCAGTGACCGAAATTATCAATGGCTGGTTTGAATATGGGATGGGCAAAAATCCTGTGAGGGAAAATACAATTATCTACGGCGCTCCGGGCACAACATGGTTTGCAGATGACCTTGTGGAAACATTCGGACCCGATGGACTCGGCTATATTCCTGCAACTCCCGAACATTTAACCGACTGGGGCGGCAATGCCCAGCGTATCAACAACGATCTTAATGACGGTGCATTTTTACTTTTAAATGTAGATCATGGCAATACCACCGGTTGGCAGCATCCTTCATACCAGATACCAGACCTGGCAGGACTTTCAACTGCTGACCCGACATTGCTTATCTCCATCAACGATTTAAACGGCAAATTTATCTCCACACAGGATTGTATGGCTGAAGCCTTTATGAAAAATCCGCATGGAGGACTTGGAGTTATAGCACCTTCAGAGCTAACGTACTCTTCTGTCAATGAATACTATTTATTTTTTTTGATAGACGGACTCTGGGGAAATTTTATTCCTGATTTTCCGAAAAACCATAAAAGCCCAAGTGATTTTTTACTACCGGCTTTTTCAAATGTTTACGCTAAATATTTACTTTCAATAATCACTATTATCCCCCCTAATCAGAATGCTAAAATAACAACGTATCATCTTTTTCACTATTTTGGCGAAACATTTACAAACATGTACGACACAATTCCACAACAGCTTAGTATTACCCATCCTGAAACCCTGGAACCCGGACAGAACCAGATTGAAATTACTGCAGAAGAAAACGCATGGATTGCATTAGTGTTAAACGAAGATCTTTGCGCACTTGAACAATCTACCGGCAACTCTATACAAATGTTTTTTTCCACGGCTGAAGAAGGCGATACACTTCATATCACTGCTACAAAACAAAACCGTTACAGATATCATACTGAACTTATTTGCTCACCCAACATTGGGATAAGCGATTATTTATTTCAAACAAGTGATTTTATTACCGAAGTTAATCTTTCGCCAAATCCGGCTTCTAAAGAAATTAATCTGAAATTTTTTGTAAACCATTCAACAGATGTTGAAATTACAATTCTAAACGAAACAGGAAGTTTAATTTCCAATATATTCAAAGGGTATCTCTCAAAAGGGAATTTTTCTTATATAATTAAAACAAGCAATCTTTCGGCAGGTTTGTATTTGCTCGAAATTAAAACTTCACAGGGAAGGATAGTCAAAAAATTACTTAAATAATTTGGCATTTTTTATAAATGAATTAAAAAAAATTAATAATTTTTATTATTATAAATAAATTTATTAGTAGAACCATAAAATATTAATTTACCTTTAAAATTGCAGTAGAACCTAAATTATTTATGAAGTCAATATATTATATTTTTCTGATTTTAAATTTATTAAATATTTATACCTTTGGACAACATACTTTTAATAATGTTGCTTTGCAAATGGGTATTAACGGACAAACAGGATTGGGACATTCAGTAGGTTGGTGTGATATTGATAATGACGGTGATATGGATTTAGCTTTCTCAAATCAGAATAATGCAGGTTTTTGGCTTTACAGGAATGACAATACTATCTTTACAGAAATATCATCTTCTGCCGGACTTGGTGATATAACCGCATATAGAATTCTTTGGGCAGAAGTTACAGGCGATAATCATACTGATCTGATTGTGCGTCAATGGGGATATTCGGGTCAAAAACTCTATGAGAATGATGGTTTCGGCTGTTTTACAGATATTACACCTGTAGCATTTAACTCAACTACTATATATTCCGCCTCAGATTTTAATAATGACGGACTTACCGACCTTCTGTCTTTATCAGGCTCTTCTTGTGATATACTATATAATCTCGGAAACGGAAATTTTTCTTTTCCCGAAACAATAGGTTATGGGAATGACTTCTGGTGCAACGTATGTTTTGATTACAACCTGGATGGTTTTCAGGATATTTATATAGGAACTTATGGTGAATATGCCAATAAGCTTTATAAAAATCTAAGTAATGGCTCTTTTCAGGATGCTACAGCAGAAGCAGGTGTTGAATTTAACAGTGCAACTCACGGTCTTACTGTTGGCGATTATAATAATGATGGCTTACCTGACCTTTACTTAGGCAATTATGATTTGCCGGGATGTAAGCTATTCAAAAATAATGGAAGCGGTACTTTTACTGATGTAACTATTCAGGCAGGTGTGCTTGGACACGACGATACAAGAACAGTTTCTTTTGCAGATTATAATAACGACGGATTTCTTGATATTTTTTCTTCTCATCATAATTTTTATTCTTACAGTAACACCTTATTAAGAAACAATGGAGACGGTACTTTTACAAATGTAGGGGTTGAAATGAACCTTTCAGGCGAATGGATAGGTGATTATTTTGGTGTTGGTTGGAGCGATTTTAATAATGACGGTGCAATAGACTTATTTGCAGCAGGACATATTGATAAATATAATTTATTCAGAAATGATAGTTGTCCGGGAAATTATCTGATTCTTGATCTTCAGGGAGTAGAGTCAAATTTCAATGCAATAGGAACACAAGTAAAACTATGGACAGGGTCTCAATGTTTAACTCGTTTTGTTACGGCAGGTTCAGGTAAACATGATTTCAGCAGTATGAGACTTCATTTCGGGTTAAATGAAAATACTGAAATAGATAGTTTGCAAATTATATGGCAAAGTGGTATTATTCAATTAATTGATACTGTTCAGATAAATCAGATAATTACTATTGTTGAAGATACAACTACCACTTTTGTCAGAGAAATGGCTTATAATTACAAAATTCATGTTTCACAAAATTATCCCAATCCTTTTAATACTTTTACAACAATAAATTATTATATTAGCAGACCTGAAAATATCTTAATTAATATTTATAATATTAATGGAAAATTAATCAGAACTTTAATAAACAGAAAACATAAAAAAGGTTCTTATAAAGTTATATGGGATGCTACTAATGATTTCGGCAAAGAAATATGTCCGGGCATTTATTTTTATCAATTTAAGACCAAAAATTATTCAAAAGTTAAAAAATGTATTGTTTATTAATATCTTATTTTTCAATTAGTAACAAATAAATTATGGCAAAAAGCAAGGGAAAACCAATAACAGAATTACTTATAAAAATAAAAAATATAACTATTCATTTTTTTAAGAATTTTCCTATTTTATTCATTTTTATTATCAGTGCAATTATTGTAATAATATATCTTTTAAAATTAAATGATGAAGTATTGTCTATTATTTTAGGTGTCCTTATAACCATTATCGCAGTCATTATTTACTTTAGAAAAAGAAATCTTACAGAAACTTTGTTTTTATTTCTCTATGGTTTGTTAACTGTTTTTACAATTTATTGGAGTCCATATAGTCCTTTTTTATTCCTGTTTATTTATTTGGGATTTGTAACACTGTTTTTTGTAAGTAGTTCAGTGAAAATTGCATCACAAACCGAAACAATCCTTGAAGAAGCTACGGATTTGATAGATAAAAATAATTTTAAAATTATTTATAATAAGTTAAAAAAGGAATTGAATAATAAAACAAACTATTCGCAATTAACTACTGTTGAAAAAGCAGAAACTATAAGGTTTTTATCTTTTATGCACATACCTTTGGAAGAGATTGGTAATTCAATAAATATAATTGAAAGGATTATTATTATGTATCAGACAGACATAAAAACTGCTTATGCTTTTTTCAGAATACTTTATCCGATTGTTAAAAAAATTGATACAACCCGAAATATTTCAGTTTTTATAAATACTTTTCTTTTTAAAATATTTGAAATACCATTATCACCGGTAGAAATAATGAGCTTATTACGTAAAACCAAAAGAATTTTATTTTCCAATAAATTAAATTATAATGATTATTCGGATGTTATTAAGAAATCTGCTGAAAATGGATTGGATGAAGAAGAAACTATAAAAAATTTAAATATTGCTGCTAATGTTTTTGATTAGGCATGAAAGTAGGCAGTGGACAGTAAGCAGTGGACAGTAAGCAGTGGGCAGTAGGCAGTAGGCAGAAAGCAGTAGGCAGTGGGCAATAGGCAGTAAGCAGTAGGCAGTAAGCAGTGGGCAGAAAGCAATTAAAGACTAAGACAAAAATAAATTATATATTCATATCTTATTTTTGTTTTGTTCTGACTACTCGGTGATTTAACAATGATAAAATTTTAGAATATTTTTGCAAAAATGCTTTATTACAAACTAAAAATTCAGAAAATAACTATATTAAATATAGCGTAAATTATTTATCAATAATTTAAAAAAAACATTAAAAATATGAAAAAGATTAAAATAATGTTATTTATTAGTTTAATGATGTTTTCTTTGTTATTATCAGCACAAACCGCACCTGATACGACATGGACAAAAATGTATATCGGTGGCAATTACGACTGGGGCTGGCAGGTTGAGCAAACTACCGACGGCGGTTATATTATTATTGGTGATAC